>NZ_JBEXSH010000905.1:0-3570 GCF_040613555.1 Streptomyces sp. NPDC006265 | reverse complement strand
GGTGAAGGCGAGGAGCCCACCGTGGGGTGCCTGGGGCACGCCGTCGGCGGTGTCCCGCAGGCCCGTCAGGGCCGAGTCGAGCGCCCGGAGCTCCTTGCGGCGCTCGAGCAACGGCCGGGTCTCGGGCGGGGGTTGCCGCAGCTCATGCGCCATGTGCCGTACCGCTTCCTGTCGTCGGCCATCGGGAGGCAGCGCAGAGCGTACGCCTCCCGATGGGCCCCGTTCCGGATTCTGGAACGAGCACGACGAAGAAGGGTGAATGACCCGCTGAAGCCGCGTGAAGTGCGGGTTCCGCGGGTACCGTGGCTCGAATGGGCACCCGCTCCGCGGCCTGCCGCAGCGCCCCCTCAGGGCAGTGCCGGCGCTGCCGCGTCCGCGTAGCGCGGCACGGTGCGGGACCAGTAGTAGCAGCCGCGGATCCAGCCGGCCATGCCTTCCACATAGCCGACGCCCGAAGGGCTCAACTCCGGTTCGATCTCCGCGTGGAGCCTCTCGAACTCGCGGATCGTGCCGTTGATCTGCTGGATGGCCAGGGTGACGGCCACCGGCAGGGAACAGTGGTGGGCCCGCTGGTAGGCGAGGGCCAGGTTGATCATTTCGCCGGACCGTTGCTCCTTGACCGCGGAGAAGAGGTCGGGGATCCAGACCGCCGCGTCGGCCGACAGCCGGCTCAGGCGCCGCATGATCGGGTGGTGCAGTTCCCCGGAGGTCAGCTCGCACGGCTGCGCGGCCTCGCACAGCGGGTAGAAGGGCTCGACCCCCGCGGTGAGGGACCGTATCGAGGTGCACAGCCCGGACGGCAGGGGCGAGGGATGGGCCTGCGCCACCGCCTCGTACAGCAGTCCGTGCACGTACTCGCGGCTCTTCCAGGCCCAGCGCGCGGCCTGTGCCGGTGTGCACCGCTCGCGGATCTGCCGGTAGAGGTCGGACAGGGCCGCTCCCAACGGGGTGCTGGGCGGTGCTCCGTCCCGCAGGACCGCGATGCTCTCGCACAGCATCGGCAGCAACTGGCCGGGCCGGTGCCGGCCGACCTCCTCGGCCCGGTCGTCGAAGACGAACTGGTAGGCGATCTGGTGGGCGACGAGCTGCAGGATGCCGGGATCCGCGTCGGGGCTGTTGTAGGACGCCAGCTCGGCCGGGCGGGTGTGGGAGATCATGGCCGCGACCCCGGGCTCGTCGCTCAGCCCGGTCACGCGCAGCCAGTGGTCCACCCCTGCCGCGGCCGCCGGCTCCTGCGGATTGCGCCGGAACGGGAAGGGCATGTAGAGGTGAGCGTCGATCAGTTCCACCAGGGTGGAAGCAGGAATCACGTCCTGCGCGACGGCCGCCCTCTCCTCATGCGTGGTGGACACCGTTGTCACCGCCCCTCCGGGTCTTCTCCACCCCGGACGCCGCCGGCGCGGCTCCGGGCGCGAGGGCGACGGCGTGCGGCGCGGTGCCGCCCGGCGTGTCCGCCCGCGCTGCGCAGATCATCGTCAGGGACCTCGGTCCCAACGTCGCCCCGGGGCGCGGTGGTGCGATGCGCCCGGCCGGATGCCGTAGCCGCCAGCGGCCGGCGATGGTCGCCAGGGCCACGGTCATCTCGGCCATGGAGAACAGGTCACCGATGCACTTGCGGCTGCCCGCGGCGAACGGGATCAGCGCACCGTGCGGACCGGTGGCGGCTTCACCCTCCAGCCAGCGCTCGGGCAGGAACCGGTCGGGCTCGGGGAACGACACGGGGTCGTGGTGCAGGAGATACGGGCTGTACAGGACCGTGGTTCCCTGCGGCAGCCGGCGTCCGGCCAGTTCCGCCTCCCGGGTCGTGACCCGCGTGAAGAGCCAGCCGGGCGGGGAGTGGCGCAGCGTTTCGGTGAGGACGGAGCTCGTGTAGACCAGGCGCGGCAGGTCGCCGGCGTCCGGTAACCGGCCGGCGAGGACGGTGTCGACCTCCGCGTGCAACCGCCGCTCCACCTCCGGGTGCTGGGCCAGGAGGCTGAAGGTGGAGGCCAGGCACATCGACGGGCTCTCGGAACCGGTGAGCAGGAGGGACACCAACTGGTCGTGGACCTCCCGGTCGGTGACCGGGGCCCCGTCGTCCCCGGCCTCGGCGGCCGCCAGCAGGAGCCCGAGCAGATCGTCGCGAGCAGTGCCCCGGCGGCGCTCGGCGATGGCCGCGCCGATGAGCTCGCGCACCCGCTCCACCGCGTGCCGGTAGCGGCGGTTCGCGGGCGTGGGAAGACGGAACAGCGCGTCCACCGGCACGACCGTGCGCACGAACAGGCCGCGGACGATGGCGGCGAGGCAGCGCCGCACCTCGTCGGCCGCGGCCGGAGCGAGCGAGTCGGAGAGCAGCAGCCGGCTGATCAGCCGGGTCGTCAGACCCAGCGTGGCGGCACTGACATCGACCTCGTGCCCCGTACGCCAGTCGCGGCACAGCGACGCGGCCTCCTCGGCCATCACATCCGTCTGCGCGGCGACGCCGGCGGGGCGGAAGGTGGGTTGCAGCAACCGGCGCTGACGCCGGTGCTCCGCATGCGGGCAGGTGACGACACCGTCGCCCATCAGCGCCCGCAGCCTCTCGTACTGCGGTCCGCCCTTGTCGAAGGTGCGGGTGTCGCGGAGCATCCGGTGGACCAGTACCGGGTGACACACCATCCACGCCCGCTGGGGACCCAGGCGTATCTCGACCAGATCGCCCTGTGCGGGAAGAGAATTCAGAAACTCGAGCGGCCGACGGAGCAAGGCGATACCGTGGCCGATGGCTGGGAATATGCCTGGAGCAGTACCAACCGTCCATGCCTGGTCCGATTCAGGAACGCAGCCGTTCATCGAAGTACCACCTGCTTCAGTCGACCTGGGAAAACGGTGACGTTTCACCGACGTGGTGCTTGTCCCATGTCCTGCCCAGTCCAAGTCGGCCGCCGACTTGGTGAACCCTTTCTCCAAGGGGGCGCACGGGTGCACGGGGAAGCGTTGGGCGAATCACTTCCGATGCACGCCGGGCGGCAGGCGGTCTCCCTCCGTCGCTCCGGCTCCTCGAAGAGTCTTTACGCCTTTTCCGTATGCACCGATCCGGAGAAGAAGGCTGTGGCGGAGGACCGGGCGGCCCGCACAGGCGTCGGACGGGTCCGCCCGGCCCCCCCCCGGATCAGATGTGGCGGTAACTCTCGGGCGGCGCCAGATACCCGCCCGCCACCCCGCCCGTGCCGATCACGATCTGGTCCACCGCGATCCCCGCATCCACCATGAACACCCTCAGCACATGCTCACCGGGCGCGGACACGGTCACCCGGGCCGTCAGCTTCTCGATGCCCTCCTCCACGTTGCGGGCCCAGGCGTCGCCCCGGTTGCCCGTGGCGACCGCCTGGCCCGACAGGACCGTCGGAGGCTGGTCGTCGAGGGCGACCGCGAGGCGTCGCCGGCCGCGTTCGTCGAGGGAAGGCAGCCGGAAGACCGTCACCGGGAACGTGCCGGCCGTGCTGAAACGGACCCGACGCTTTGGGGCGCTCCGGGGTGTCGTAGAACTCCATCGGCTTGCGCTCGCTGCTGAGCGAGACCTTGCGCCGCGGGTAGCGGCGAGCCAACGAG
>NZ_JBEXSH010000904.1:0-3571 GCF_040613555.1 Streptomyces sp. NPDC006265 | reverse complement strand
GTACAACGCCGTGTTCGTCGAGTCCGACGCCGCCGGACAGCTCATGTTCTACGGCCCCGGAGCGGGCGGTTCCCCCACCGCCTCCGCCGTGCTCGGCGACCTCGTCGCCGTCTGCCGCAACCGGCTGAGCGGCGCGACCGGGCCGGGTGAGTCCGCCTACGCCGCGCTGCCGGTGTCCCCGATGGGCGACGTCGTCACGCGGTACCACATCAGCCTCGACGTGGCCGACAAACCGGGTGTTCTCGCCCAGGTCGCGACCGTCTTCGCCGAGCACGGAGTCTCGATCGATACGGTGCGCCAATCGGGGAAGGACGGCGAGGCATCCCTCGTCGTCGTCACGCACCGTGCGTCCGACGCGGCCCTCACCGGGACCGTCGAGGCGTTGCGCAAGCTCGACACCGTGCGTGGTGTCGCCAGCATCATGCGGGTTGAAGGAGAGTAACCAGCAATGACCCACCAGTGGCGCGGAATCATCGAGGAGTACCGGGACCGGCTGCCGGTCTCCGACAGCACGCCGGTCGTGACGCTCCGCGAGGGCGGTACGCCCCTCGTGCCCGCGCAGGTGCTCTCCGAGCGCACGGGCTGCGAGGTCCACCTCAAGGTCGAGGGCGCGAACCCGACCGGGTCCTTCAAGGACCGCGGCATGACCATGGCCATCACCCGGGCCAAGGAGGAGGGCGCGAAGGCCGTCATCTGCGCCTCCACCGGTAACACGTCGGCCTCCGCCGCCGCGTACGCCGTGCGGGCCGGGATGGTCTGCGCCGTGCTCGTGCCGCAGGGCAAGATCGCGCTGGGCAAGATGGGCCAGGCCCTCGTGCACGGCGCGAAGATCCTCCAGGTCGACGGCAACTTCGACGACTGCCTGACGCTGGCCCGCGGCCTGAGCGACAACTACCCGGTCTCGCTGGTCAATTCGGTCAACCCGGTACGTATCGAGGGCCAGAAGACGGCGGCCTTCGAGATCGTGGACATGCTCGGCGACGCGCCCGACATCCACGTCCTGCCGGTCGGCAACGCGGGCAACATCACGGCCTATTGGAAGGGCTACACGGAGTACGCCACCGACGGCGTGGCGACCCGGAGGCCGCGGATGTGGGGTTTCCAGGCCTCCGGCAGCGCCCCGATCGTGCGCGGCGAGGTCGTCAAGGACCCCTCGACCATCGCCACGGCCATCCGCATCGGCAACCCGGCTTCCTGGCAGTACGCGCTCGCCGCGCGGGACGAGTCGGGCGGCTCCATCGACGAGGTGACGGACCGTGAGATCCTGCGCGCCTACCGGCTGTTGGCCTCGCAGGAGGGTGTCTTCGTCGAGCCGGCGTCCGCCGCGTCCGTCGCCGGTCTGCTGAAGGCCGCCGAGCAGGGCAAGGTCGACCCGGGGCAGCGGATCGTGTGCACCGTCACCGGCAACGGACTGAAGGACCCCGACTGGGCCGTCGCCGGTGCCCCGCAGCCGGTCACCGTACCCGTCGACGCGGCGGCCGCCGCGGAGCGCCTCGGCCTGGTCTGACCTGCGGCGACGCACCGAGCGCCGGTGCAACCCCGGACACGGTCCGGCGCAGGACGGCGCTTGCCCGGGGGCGTCCCCCGCGGGGGGTGCACAGGGGGCTTACGACACGCATCGTGCGCCTCCTGTGCGCCCTATGTCGCCACAGAACCTTCCTTCGATAGGCTGTACTGAACCCGCCCGCCGCATATGCCTCCGCACGGAGCGCGGTGCCGCGCCGTCTCCGCGGCTGGGACAGCGGTCGGCCCTCGCGGTCGGCAGCGGCCCCCGGGGTTCTCGTACGCCATCGAATGTCCACTGAACGTCATTCGACAATCACCGCAGCTCAAGGAGAGTCATCGAGCGATGGCCGGTCCAGCGTTCCGTGCCGCCGCCGTCCGGGTGCGCGTCCCCGCCACCAGCGCCAACCTCGGCCCGGGCTTCGACGCCCTCGGCCTCGCGCTGGGCTTGTACGACGACGTGGTCGTCCGGGTGGCCGACTCCGGGCTGCACATCGACATCGCGGGTGAGGGAAGCGAGACGCTCCCGCGCGACGAGCAACACCTTCTCGTGCGTTCCCTGCGCACCGCCTTCGACCTGCTGGGCGGACAGCCGCGCGGTCTGGAGATCGTCTGCGCCAACCGCATTCCGCACGGCCGGGGCCTCGGTTCCTCCTCGGCCGCCATCTGCGCCGGGATCGTCGCCGCCCGCGCCGTGACCATAGGGGCCGACGCCAAGCTCGACGACACGGCGCTGCTGGAGCTCGCCACCGAGATCGAGGGCCACCCCGACAACGTCGCGGCGTGCCTGCTCGGCGGCTTCACACTGTCCTGGATGGAGGGCGGCGCCGCCCGCGCGATCAGGATGGATGCCGCCGATTCCATCGTCCCGGTGGTTTTCGTTCCCGGGAAGCCGGTCCTGACCGAGACGGCGCGCGGCCTGCTCCCGCGCACCGTTCCGCACGTCGACGCAGCCACCAACGCGGGCCGGGCCGCCCTGCTCGTCGAAGCCATGACGCGCCGCCCCGAACTGCTCCTGCCCGCCACCGAGGACCGTCTGCACCAGGAGTACCGCGCACCGGCCATGCCCGAGAGCACGGCACTGGTGGAGCGGCTGCGGGGCGACGGCATCCCCGCGGTCATCTCCGGGGCCGGACCCACGGTCATGGCCCTGGCCGACGCGGAGACCGCCGACAAGGTCGAGGCCCTGGCGGGCGCGGACTGGGCCGCGAATCGGCTGCGCCTCGATCAGCAGGGCGCCAGCGTGCTGCCGCTCGCGGCCTCCGGTGACATCTGAAACGGCGCGATTACCGGATTTCGAGAGGGGGAATGTTTGTTGGATCCGGTAGTGTTAACCTCAAGTCTGCACCCGACCCCACCATGGCGAGGTGCCTTGTGTCCCCGTCCGGGACAGACATTCTTCCGGGAGCCCCCCAAGCCGCACTGTGTTCTGTACGTCGGACCGTATGCCGTACAAGGGCACTGAGCGGGGCGCAGGGCATGCTCCGGAACCGGTGCGACCACGCCGCGTGACACTGACACTGGGTGCCACGGCTCAAGGAAGCGCCATCACCAGATTCCTCCGCCGCTTAGGCGGACCACCGCCCCGGCACGGTTCACACCACACGGACCGAAGTCGGACAGCACAACCGGTCGCCGAGCCAGACAGGCCGACGTCCGCTCCAGGGAAGGACCCTTCGTGAGCGACACCACCGATCTGATGGGCGCACGTGTCGAGGAGACCGCTGCCGCGCCCGCCACGGACGCCTCCGCGCCTGCTACCGGTGCCGGCTCCCGGCGGCGCCGCGGTACCGGCCTCGAGGGCATGGTGCTGGCCGAGCTGCAGCAGGTCGCATCCGGCCTCGGCATCAGGGGCACCGCGCGTATGCGCAAGAGCCAGCTGATCGAGGTCATCAAGGAGGCACAGGCGTCCGGCGGCGGCGCTCCGGCCGCGAAGGCCGACGCGCCCGCCGAGACCAAGCCCAAGCGCCGCGCCACCTCGCGGACCCGTACCGGCGACAACGCCGAGAAGGCGGACAAGAAGGCGGACGCGAAGGAGGCCTCCCAGGCCCCCGCGGACAAGGCCGAC
>NZ_JBEXSH010000903.1:0-3583 GCF_040613555.1 Streptomyces sp. NPDC006265 | reverse complement strand
GGCCAGCCGCAGGGCTTCGGAGACGCGGGCGAGCGGCAGTTGCGCGGCGATCCGGGCGGTGACCTCGCCACGCTGGAGAGCGTCGAAGACCTGGGCCGCGCACCCCGCGCCTCTCCCACCGCGAGGCCCGCCACCGAGCCCAGCATCAGCAGGGTCCCGGCCAGCGTCGCCGCCGTGAGGTGTTCGCCGAGCAGGACGACGGCGAGCACCGCCGCGCTCACCGGTTCGAGCAGCATGATCACCGAGACCGTGGCGGACCGTACGACGGCCGCGCCCGCAAAGTACAGGCCATAGGCCAGCGCGGTGGGGACCGCGGCGACGTAGAGCAGCAGGAGCAGGAGCCGCCCGGGCTCCTCGGTGTGCGGCAGCAGTCCCTCCGCCAGGGCGAACGGCAGCAGGCACAGGCTCGTGACGGCGAAGGCCCCGGCGGTCGTGCGGGTGGCGTCGCCCTCGCCGTCGCGGCCCCACCGGCGGGTGAGCAGCGTCATCACGCAGTACCCGGCCGCGGACAGCAGCGCGAGCAGCACACCCGCGGGGCGTACGGTCGCACCCCCGCTTCCGAGGACGAGCACCACGAGCCCGGCGAGGGCACCCACCACGGCGACGGCACCGCCCCGCCCCAGGCGCTCGGCCAGGGTCAGCCGGGCGCCCACCGCGATGAGAACGGGCCCCGCGCCCAGCGTGACGACCGTGGCCACGGCGAGGCCGGTGGCGGAGACGGCCGCGAAGTACGCGGTCTGGAAGACGGCGAGCCCGAACCCGGTGACCCCGGTTCGCAGTGCCCTGCGGCCGAGCGGTTCACGCACGGGGGCACCGGCGCGCGGCCGCACCAGCCGGACGGCGAGCAGCAGCACGAGACCGGCGGCGCAACGCCAGTACGAGAGCGCTACGGGCCCCATGTCGCTGGCCCGGTAGACCAGGGAGGCGGCCGCACCCGCGGTGCCCCAGGCGGCACCGGCGACGATCAGATAGAGGAGGCCTCGCCCGATGGGCAGGCCGGAGGCAGTGTTCGACACGTGTTCTCTCCGCAGACGCGCACGGCGTGCCGCGCCCGCGTCGGGCGGCGGCCGGCTGCGCGGAAGTTCGGGAAGGGCCCCGGATCATTAGGGATCAGGGGTCCACGGACTTCGTCTGCGGGCAGCACCGTTCTGCGCGGCGGCGAATCGCCGGGCGCGGTTTCCGGAGGGCCCGCCTCAGGCGGCCGGAGGCGGAAGAACGCGTGCGGAAGGCATGATCGGCACCTTAGGCGCTGGTCCCGCGCCGGGACAATTCCCATTCCGGGCCGCCGCTCGCCACCGGCTGTCCGGAACCCTTCGAGGGCGTCGAGGACTGCGCGATGAAGGCGCCCACCAGCACGATCGCCCCACCGGCGATCTGCGGCGCCGAGAGGTGCTCGCCGAGCAGGACCCAGGCGAGGCCGGTGGCGATGACCGCCTCGAGACAGGCCACGACCCCCGCGACCTGCGGGGAGAGCCGGCGCACGGAGACCACACCGGTGACGTAGGCGACGACCGTGGCGACGAGGACGATCCACGCCAGCAGCACGACGGCGGCGACGGGCCTGCCGGCCATGCTCGCGGTGCCCCGGAGCACCGACCAGTCCATGGTCCAGGGCCGGGCGACGACGGTCAGCACGGCCGCACCGACGAGCAGCCCGTAGGCGATGACGCCGAGCGGGTCGGGTGCCTCGTCCCCGGCGTCGCTGCCCTGGTCGGACAGGACGAAGTAGCCGACCTGGCAGCAGGCAGCGCCGAGCGCGAGCAGCAGCCCGAGGGCGTCGAAGCCGAGGCCCGACCAGACCTCGACGACACACGCCAGTCCGCCGACCGCGAGGACGACACCGACGGCCGCGGCCCGCGTCACGGGCCGCTTCTGCACGAACCGCACCCAGCCCAGCACGAGCGCGGGCGCCAGGTACTCGATGAGCAGGGCGACCCCGACGGGGATCCGGGAGAGCGCGGCGAAGTAGCAGGCCTGGACACCGGCGACGGCCAGCAGCCCGAATCCGACGAGCAGCCCGGGACGCCGGCGCAGCAGGGCGCGATGACGCACGGCGAGCGGCAGCATCACCAGGGCCGCCCCGGCGACCCGCAGCCACACCACGTGCAGCGGGTCCAGACCCGCCTCGATCAGCGGCTTGGCCGCGACCCCGGATCCGCCGAAGGCCACCGCGGACAGGAGCGCGAGGCCGAGCCCCACACCCCTGCCGCGCCCGCTCACGCTGCTGTCAGAGGTACACACCGGCACATGATGACAGGCCATGACAGGAGCGTCATCCCCTATGGCACCTGTCTCACAGCATGGACGGGGGACCGGTCCCGCGCCGTACCGCTCAGCAGGTGGCGTCGCCGCACTCCTCGGTGAGGCCGGACCAGCCGTCGAGCCGGGCGAGCACCTCGCGCGGGTCGATGCCGGCCCGTTCGAGCACCTCGACCGCGCGCGCCTGCGGGTCGGCGACGATCGCCGCGAGCAGGTCGGTGCCACGGGCCGGTCCGCCGCGCCCGGCGGCGCGCTCACAGGCGTCCTCCATGGACGCGGCGGCGAGCGGGGAGAAGCCCGCCGACTCCGTCACCACGGCGACGGCGCCGGAGTCCTCGACACCGCTCTGCCAGCGCAGGCCGTAGCCGATGCTGCGCTGGACGAGATATCCGAGCAGCCGCGCGATGTGCGGCCCCTCTCCGAAGACGGCACGCGCCTCGGGGTCGGATTCCAGCAGCGAGTGGAGCAGATGGGCGGTGTCGATCTGCCGGTCCCCGTCCCGGACGGCCCGGCGCCGGGCACCGCCGACCACCGACGCCAGCTCGTCACTGAGCCTGGCATCGTTGTCCACGCGCTGAATGCCGTGCTCATGGGCCGACTGCCGGGGGATACGGGGTTGCACATCCCCCACCCCATCAGTCCCGCGGGCCCGGGGCATCCTCGGCTGGAAGCATTTTCACGTCCCACGGGAAGTGGACTCCAGCGAGCGAAATCTCCTCCTTACGGAGGAGATCAGGCCGATTCAGCTGGAGACCCGGGCACAGCTGACGGTCCGTCAGTATTGAACATTGAGGCCGCCACGGCTACGTTCCGCGACACCCAGCCGACACGAAGAGGTGGTCGCATGGCCGAAGTCAGCGCGGAGGCACGCATCGGGGCGCCGGCCGAGAGGGTGTGGGCGAGGCTCACGGACTGGTCCGCGTACGGCGAGTGGAACGCGACCCACACGAGTTTCCCGGCGGGCGGCCCGGAACCCCTGGAAGTGGGTGCGACGTTCCAGGAGAACATGCGGCTGATGAACTTCCCCGCCGAGGTGGCGTGGACCGTCGAGGCGATGGAACCGGCCCGCGTGCTCGCCATCCGCGGCAAGGGCCCCATGGCGGTGACCGTCGCGACGCGCTACACCCTCACACCCGACGGCGACGCCACGACGGTCCGCATCGACGGCGAGTTCACGGGCGCGACGGTGTCCCTGATGGCGGGCAAGCTCAAGGACTCGGCCACGGCGGCCCTGCACGAGTCGCTGCGCAAGCTGGACGGGATGATGGCCTGACACCCCCGGCATGCCGAAGCGCCCCCGGACCACTCGGGGGGCGCTTCGTCT
>NZ_JBEXSH010000902.1:0-3586 GCF_040613555.1 Streptomyces sp. NPDC006265 | reverse complement strand
GCACGCTCGTCATCCGGGGCAAGGACCTCGCCGCCGCGACCCGCCCCACTAGCCGTCGGGACTGGAACCCCAACGGGGCCGACGGCACGCTTCAGCACAGGCAGCAGTTGCCCGACCGCGACGGCACCCTGACCCTGACCGCCAGCACCACCGGCGTCTACCGCGTCAGCCTCGAAGCACTCGGCCTGAGCGACCTCGCCGACGAGGACGACACCGTGGAATGGGAACGCGAGGCCGCACCCTCGCAGAGCGCCGCCGTCCTGCTGGCCGAACACGCCGCGATCGAGGCGGCGGTCTGCCTGCCCTTCCAGCGCGAGCACCGCAAGCAGCGCCTCCTGCTGCCCAGTACGGTGTCGGCCGCTGTCGAGCCCACGATCCGGTCCGTCATCGCCGGAGCCGATCACGTCCTGGGGTTCTTCACCCTCGCCAGCGTCCTCGGCCGCCTCCACGACCGCGTCGGCCTCACCCAGGGAGCAACCGACGGCCACTGGCGAACCGATCCTCATGCCGACACCCCGCGCGACCACCCAGCCACCCTCACCGCTCTCATCAGCGACTGGTTCGAACTCCCCTCACCCCGCCACGGCGAAGCCGCCAACACCGCCGCGGTCGACAGCCCCGCCTACCTCCGCCACCTCGCCGCCCACCGCGCAGCGCTCGACCCGTTCGTCACCCGCTACCTCGCCACAACCGACAGCCTCGCCGGCGCACGCACTTTCGAAGAGCGCCACGTAGCCGGCTTCGCAGCCCTGCGCACCACCGACCTTTCCGCCTTGGCCTGCACGGAGGTCCGGCCCGTCCGCGAAGGACTTCTCCGCCTGGTCAAGTCGATGCCCCAGGACCCCGCCCAGCTGACCGCCTGGTACGAACGCCACCTCGACCAGGCCTGATCCCCGTCGACCCCTTGGAAGAAGGAGAGCCCCAGGATTCTGATCCCAGGGCTCGCAACGGGCCTGAGACAGGGCTCGATGGGGTGGTGTGGGTGCGCAGATGGAGCGGGCGGTCGGTGAAGTTGAAGCGGCTCTGCGGCATGTACGGTCACGGCCTCGGGGTCCATGAGAACCGCGAACCTGGAGTGGTTCAGAGGTCTGCCGCACCATCAACCACAGCACCGACATCGCGAAGGCGGTCCACATCGTTCACCACGCCTCAACATGAGGTTGGAAAGGGGTCGTTGTGCCAGCAGTCTTGAACGGGGCATGCTGGGTTGATGTTCGTAGGCGGTGCCGAGGATCTCGTCCCGGCCGCTGCTGTGCACGGTGACTCTCCGGCCGCCCGAGAGGGAGCGCCGGTGCACAACGATCGGTGCGCTGGTCACGACTTCCAGCCTGGCCCCTACCCGTTCGCGGGGCGAGTCAGCATGGCGGTCGGGGAAGCGGCATCGACATCCCCAGGCGTTCTGCCGCTTCCCCGCCAGTACGGCCCAGCTACCCGAAAAGCCCGTTCTACGCCCGCCCGTCACCTCAAGGGGCGCCGCGCCGCGACTGCGGCGGTCAGCTGTTTCTGCAGATGATCCGGCATTGGCTGCTGCTGCGTCGTTGCGATCACGGCTTCGGCGATGGCGTGCACCTTGATGTTGGTGTGCTGGGAGACCGTCACCAAGATCTCCCACGCTTCCTCCAGCGTGCACGACCAGGCCGCCATCAGTACCCCGCGGGCGATATCGATGACCGGCCTGCGCTCCAGCGCCTCTTTGAGCTGCTCGGTCTCCACCCGCAACAACTCCGCCCGCTCCACCAGGGGCAGCTCAACATCATCTGACAGAGGGGAAACGGTCGAACCGTCGCGCGGCGCGCCACCTGAAAGCTCTGCTCCAGTGCGGCCGCGCCGGGGACCCGGGCGCTGGGAAGGTCGCATAGCCGACGCCTTCCCGGCAGCATCCCCCCGCATTCCGGCCCCGCACGGCCACGCGCGTAAGAAACTCCACAACGCGAAACGACTCCCGCGCAGCTCGCGCACGGCGCTTCATCCCGGCTTGACCGGGAAGCGGTTGACATGGTGCTGCGACGTGCGTTTGCGTGGGCAGTGGCCTCCTGAACGGACGCGTGCCCTCCACGGACGGAAGGAGACGTATGAGCCAGGCCGACTTGACCGTCTCCCAGCACACCACCACCGACGGCGTGCACGTCCTCGACCTGGCCGGCGAGATCGACCACACCACCGCCGACACCTTCCGCCGCGCCCTCTCCGCGGACGACGGCTCTCTCCCGTACACGGTCCTCGACTTCCACGCCGTCACGTTCATGGACTGCAGCGGCATCAACGTCCTCATCGCCGCGAACAACGCCGCCCGGGCCCACGGTGGCTGGCTCCGCCTGGCCCAGACCCCCAGCCGCGTTCTGTACATCCTGCACGTCGTCGGCCTGGACGACGTCAGCCCGCTGTACGCCACCGTGGATGACGCCCTCGCACCGGAAGCCGCCGCCTGATCCCGGCCTCGCACGCCCTGCGGGGCGAAGGCGACGGTCGGAGCCGGGCTCTACAGGCGGCGTGCGGCAGGGCTGCTGAGCGGCTCGTCGGTGAGGGCGATGCGGGCGGTGATGCGTTTGCCGACCGGCTCCTTACGGGCTTCGAAGCCCTGGGCGACGGCCATCACGATCTCCAGGCCGTGCTGGCCCACCCGGCCGGCGTCCGCGGCCCGGGCCCTCGGCAGCACCGGGTCGGAGTCCCACACCGTCACCTTCACCGCCTCGCCGTCCATCCGTAGATCCATCAGGACCGGGCCCGGCGCGTACTTGAGGGCGTTGGTGACCAGTTCACTGACCACCAACTGCGTCAGATCCAGGCCGCGCTGGGAGACCATCAGCCCGTACTCGCTCTGACAGTGGGCGAGGAAGGCGGCGGCCAGGCGGCGGGCGCGTGCGATGTCCGTGCCGCCTCCCTCCAGCGCCACCATGACCTGCCGCGGGCGGCCGGCGGCCGGGTCTGTGCCGTCCCTGCTCGATGGCTCCGGTTCCCTCATCTGCTGCCCTCCGCTCCCCCATCACCCGCCCGCGCGTCCCCGCGCCGTCCGTGCCACGTACCCCTGCGGACGGGGGCGACTCCGGACGCGCCTGGCGGTTGGCTCCGCCACCCAAAGGGATCACCCGTACGATGCAAGCCGCCCCGGGCGGGAAGATCCGGTGCCAGTATCACCGACATGGTTGAGGGAACGATGGCAGATTCCGAACAAGCTGAGCAGCCGGGCCAGTTGTCGGTCGTTTCCACCGCCAGCGAAGGCGTCCGCGTGGTCACTCTCAGCGGAGAGATCGACCACCAGACCGCCGAGGCAATGCGGCAGGCCCTGGAGGTCGCCGACACCGCCAACCCCCGCCTTGTGCTCGACATGCGCGGCGTCGGCTTCATGGACTCCACCGGCATCAACATCCTCATCACCGCCCACCAGGCCCTCACCGAGGCCGGCGGCTGGCTGCGCCTGGCCGCACCGACCCAGGCCGTGCTGCGCACCATCCAGATCGTCGGCCTCGACACCGTCATCGACTGCCACCCCACCCTGCGTCAAGCCCTCAACGCCTGACCGAAAGGCCGCCACGATCTGGACAAGGTGAGCACGAGCCGTGGGCGGCCCCGGGAGACAAGCCATGAC
>NZ_JBEXSH010000901.1:0-3590 GCF_040613555.1 Streptomyces sp. NPDC006265 | reverse complement strand
CCCGACCCGGCCGGCCCGAAGCCGGCACCGGAGCCGGCCGCACCGCCTTGCCCGCCGAAGGGGGACGCCGCCGAGTCGCCGCCGGACCCTGCCGGTCCGAAGCCGGAGCCCGCGGCCCCACCTTGCGCGCCCTGCGCGCCTTGCGGACCGAAATCGGACGCGGCCGTGCCACTGCCCGAGCCCGCCGGTCCGAAGCCGGAACCGCCGGGGTTGCTGCCGGAGCCACCGGAGTTGCCGCCCGAGCCCGCCGCCCCACGGCCCGGATCGCCCGGTCCGTCGGCCGGTTTCGAACCACCGCCGGCCGGGCCCGTGCGCGGGGACACCGCGCGGAACGTCATCGTGCCGTCGTCGGGAGCGTCGGCGGCGGCCCCGCCCCCGGCCTGCCCCGTCGGACGGCGGAACACGAACGTACCGCCCCCCGCCGCGGCGTTCGCCTCCTGGCCGGCCGGCGCGGTGTTCGCCGTGCCGTCGGTACGGGCGGACTCCCCCTCGGGCCGCTGGTCGACGCGTGCCACCCTCGGGTCGCCGCCCGGCGCACCCTGCGGCGCGCCCCACGAGACCCGGCGGTCCTGGTCGCCACCGAAGCCGGACTGGCGGGAGCGGTCGGCACCCCAGGCGGAGGCCGGTTCGGGACGGCTGCCGTGCTGCGCGTCGGCGGCGGAGGGCTCGTCGACCGGGTCCTCGTCGAAGAAGTGCGGGCCGGTCTCCTCGACCGACGCGGCGGCGCCGGACTGCCCCGCCCCCGCTCCGGGCGGTGGCGCGAGCGACTCGCCTTCCTTGGGCGCCGGACGGCTGGTGCCCGGCACCCAGGAGGTGCCGTTCCAGTACCGGACATATCCAGGAATGGACGGGTCCGGGTAATACCCTTCGCGGGGCCTGTCGTCACCGGGGGCCGGGGTTGGGGCGCTCATGTCCGTCGTCCCGTATCTGCTCGGGGGCCAAATGGGGGCCTCCACATCTATCAGACGAGCGCAAGCCGCACCGCCGCTCCCACCGGACCCACCCCTTTCGAGCACCGATGTGCTATCCACCGCGCCGCTCCGGTGGATCCCCCTGCGAAATAGAACTTCCGGCGAGGCACGTAATGCCGCGGCCGCTGCCCGCTCTCTCCTTCCGACCGGCCCTCGCGGGCAGCCGTCAGGAGAAGGGAACACCGCCATGCGCACCGTGGTGGAGCGGGAACTGGGCTGAAACTCGTCCTGTCGCCGGAGCGCAGGATCCCGGTGCCGGCCCGGCTCGGGTACCTCACCTCACCTCACCTCACCTCACCGACGACCCCTACGCCGTCCACGTCACCTTCCACATCAACACCGAGCACCCGGTGTACCGGATGTTCGCCCGGGACCTGCTGGTGGAGGGCGTGTTCCGGCCGTGCGGGCAGGGGGACGTGCGGGTGTGGCCGACGAAGACGGAGGGGCGCAGCGTGGTGCTGATGGCTGAGTTCACCCGACGGGGACGCCCTGCTGGAGGCCCCGGCGGCGGCGGTGTCGGCCTGGCTGGAGCGGACGCTGCGGGTGGTGCCGCCGGGCACGGAGGGCGAACAGTTGGGCCTCGACGACGAACTGGCCCAGTTGCTCGCCCAGTGAGGGCCCGGGGCTCAGAAGAGCTTGCCCGGGTTCAGGAGGTTCAGCGGGTCGAAGGCCTGCTTGACGGCCCGCTGCATCTCCATGCCGACGGGGCCGATCTCGCGCGCCAGCCACTCCTTCTTCAAAACGCCGACGCCGTGCTCGCCGGTGATGGTGCCGCCGAGTTCCAGGCCGAGGGCCATGATCTCGTCGAAGGACTCGCGGGCGCGCCGGGACTCGTCGGGGTCCGTCGGGTCGAAGCAGACCGTCGGGTGGGTGTTGCCGTCGCCCGCGTGGGCGACGACACCGATGGTGAGCTGATACTTCTCGGCGATCCGGTCGACCCCTTCGAGCATCTCGGCGAGCCGGGAGCGCGGCACGCACACATCGTCGATCATCGTCACGCCCTTGACCGCCTCCAGCGCGGTGAGCGACAACCGACGCGCCTGAAGGAGCAGTTCGGATTCCGCCACGTCGTCGGCGGGGACGACCTGGGTGGCGCCGGCCGCTTCGCACAGGGCGCCGACGGCGGCGAGGTCGGCGGCCGGGGCGGTGGTGTCGAACGCGGCCAGGAGCAGCGCCTCGGTGCTCTCGGGGAGGCCCATCTGCGCCATGTCGTTGACGGCCTTGACCGTCGTACGGTCCATGAGTTCGAGGAGTGACGGCACGTGGCCGCCCTCCATGATCCGGCACACGGCGTCGCAGGCCGCGGCGGCGGAGGCGAACTCGGCGGCCAGCACCAGTTGCTCGGGCGGCTTGGGGCGCAGCCCGAGGACGGCCCGTACGACGATGCCGAGCGAGCCCTCGGAGCCGACGACCAGCCGGGTCAGGTCGTAGCCGGCGACGCCCTTGGCGGTGCGGCGGCCGGTGGACATCAGACGGCCGTCGGCGAGGACGACGTCGAGGCCGAGGACGTACTCGGCGGTCACCCCGTACTTGACGCAGCACAGGCCGCCGGAGGCCGTGCCGATGTTGCCGCCGATGGTGCACATCTCCCAGCTGGAGGGGTCCGGCGGGTAGTACAGGCCGTGTTCGCCGACGGCCCGGGACAGGGCGGCGTTGATCACGCCGGGTTCGCAGACGGCGATGCGGTCGACCGGGTTGATCTCCAGGATCCGGTCCATCTTCGTCAGGGACAGCACGATGCAGCCCTCGGAGGCGTTGGCGGCGCCGGACAGCCCGGTGCGGGCGCCCTGCGGGACCACGGGGACGCGCAGGGCGGTGGCGGCGCGCATCACGTGCTGGACCTGTTCGACCGTACGGGGCAGCACGACGACGGCCGGGGTGCCGGCCGGGCAGAAGCTCGCCATGTCGTTGGCGTAGGAGGCCGTGACGTCGGGGTCGGTGAGGACTGCCACGGCGGGGAGGCCGCTGAGCAGCAGGTCGACGAGGTTGCCCGTCTCTTCGTCGCGAGGCGCTTCGATACGGCTCATGATCACAGGTTCGCACCCGGGGTCATCGGTGTGAACCCCGTCGGCGGCACCCTTCGCCTGCCCGGGTGGGGTCGTCGTACTGACGCACGGTGAGCGCCATGGAGAGCCGGCGGGAGGGTCCGGTGCGGCGGGAGAGCGGTCCGAAACGCCGCGTGCGCATCCGGCCGGTGCTGATCGCCTCCGTCGCGGGGTGTGCCGTGCTGGGCGGGGTGCTGGTACTGCTGCCGCGGGGGCGGTCCGCCGAGTCCGCTCCGCCGTCGCCGGGGGCACGAAGATCTCCGCCGCCCGCCCGGCAGGGCACGGGCTCGCCTTACGGCACGGCCCTCCGCCGAACGGGGCGGCGGCCCCGAGGGCCCCGCGCCACACGCCGTTGCGGCGGGCACGACGACTGCCGCACGGCGAGGGAACGAACCCGCCGCACGGCAACAAGCCTCCGGGCGGCCGTGGGGCGCCGTCACCGCAGCCACTACGGCGGGCACGAAGACCTCCGCCGCCCGCCCGGCAGGGCACGGGCACGCCCTATGGCAACCCCGTGCCGCGCCGAAGGGAACGGCGGCCCGGCGGCCCCGCGACCCGGCGACCCGGCGAGAGT
>NZ_JBEXSH010000900.1:0-3591 GCF_040613555.1 Streptomyces sp. NPDC006265 | reverse complement strand
CCTGCTGTACGAGCCGACCAACAACCTCGACATGGCGAGCGTGCGGCAGCTCACCACGGCCCTGGAGTCGTACGAGGGAGCGCTGATCGTGGCCAGCCACGACCTGCCGTTCCTGGACTCGATCGGCATCACGCGCCGGCTGCTGCTGGAGGAAGGAGAACTGAGGGAAATCACGCCAGAGGCTGTCGGGATTTCCTCCTAGCGTCGGTGGCATGACCGACTTCCCACACGATGCCATCACCCTGACCGGAGCACGCAAGAACAACCTCAAGGACGTCACCCTCCGCATCCCGAAAGGCCGGCTGACCGTGTTCACCGGCGTTTCGGGATCGGGGAAGTCGTCCGTAGCCTTCGACACGATCGCGGTGGAGTCGCAGCGCCAGCTGAACGAGACGTGGCCTCCTCCGGCACGCTCACCGGGCGCTGCCTGCGCACCCGTACGGCGATCAAGGACGGGGTGCGGAAGCCCACCGGCGAGCTGTGGGTCAAAGGCGCCGACCGGCACAACCTGCGGGATGTGACCGTTCGGTTCCCGGCGGGTGTGCTCACCGCCGTGACCGGGGTCGCCGGGTCGGGAAAGAGCACCCTGGCCGGGAGTTCATCGCCGCGCACGAGGAGGCCGTGGTCGTCGACCAGTCGTCGATCGGCATCTCGGGCCGTTCCACTCCGGCGACCTACCTGGGGATCATGGACATGGTCCGGAAGATCTTCGCCCGCCGGACGGGGGCCGAGGCGGGCCTGTTCAGCTTCAACTCCGATGGCGCCTGCGGCACATGCGAGGGCCGGGGCGTCATCTGCACCGACCTCGCCTTCATGGACCCGGTGACGACGACCTGCCACGACTGAGGGGCGGCGCTTCAAGGAGGAGGTGCTGCGGCTGACCGTGCGGGGCAGTTCCGTCGCGGACGTCCTGGAGATGACGGCCGAGCAGGCCCTCGGCTTCTTCGACGACCCGGGCGTACAACGCCGGCTGCGCGCCCTTCGGGACGTCGGACTCACGTACCTGACGCTCGGCCGGCCCCTCTCCACGCTCTCCGGCGGCGAGCGGCAGCGCATCAAGCTGGCCACGCGACTGCACCGGACGGGTGCGGTCTACGTGCTCGACGAACCGACGACCGGCCTGCACATGGCGGACGTGGAGGGCCTCGTCGCCCTGCTGGACCGGCTGGTCGACTCGGGCAACACGGTCGTCGTGGTCGAGCACAACCTGGCCGTGGTCGCGCGGGCCGACTGGGTGATCGACCTCGGCCCGGACGGCGGCCGGGACGGCGGCGAAATCGTCTTCGAGGGGACGCCCCTCCGCCTCCTGGAGGCGGAGGGGTCGTCCACCGGGGAGCATCTTCGGCGGGCGGTGGGGCGGGAGGGTGCCGGGTCGGTGGGTTGAGTTCGAGGGGACGCGGACGGGGTACTGGCGGGGTGGAGCAGCCCTCCGCCCCCTCCGCCGCTCCCCAGGGCTGTCCTCTCCCCCGTTCGCCCTGCATGATGGCGGCCGACGCCCGAGGGGTTCCGGTCGATCCCGGAAGCTCCGCCGGTGCGGTCCCGACACGTCCCATCCGATACGGAGTCACGCTCGTGCCCAGCAAGAAGGTTCTCGTCCGCCGCCCCAGCCCGCGTCTCGCCGAAGGGCTGGTGACGCACATCGAGCGGGAGAAGGTCGACGCCGACCTCGCCGTCGAGCAGTGGGAGGCGTACGTGGAGGCCCTGCGCACGCACGGCTGGGAGACCATCGAGGTGGACCCCGCCGACGACTGCCCGGACTCGGTGTTCGTCGAGGACACGGTCGTGATGTACAAGAACGTGGCCCTGATCGCGCGCCCGGGCGCGGACTCCCGGCGCGACGAGACCGCCGGGGTCGAGGAGGCCGTGGCCGGTCTGGGCTGCTCGGTGAACTGGATCTGGGACCCGGGCACGCTGGAGGGCGGAGACGTCCTGAAGATCGGCGACACTGTCTACGTGGGCCGGGGCGGTCGCACCAACGCCGACGGCGTCCGGCAGCTGCGCGCCGCGTTCGAGCCGCTCGGCGCGCGAGTCGTCTCCGCGCCGGTGAGCAAGGTGCTGCACCTGAAGTCGGCGGTCACGGCGCTGCCGGACGGCACGGTCATCGGGCACATCCCCAAAATGGACACGCCCTCGCTGTTCGCGCGTTTCCTGCCGGTCCCGGAGGAGGCGGGATCGCACGTCGTCCTGCTCGGCGGCGACAAGCTGCTGATGGCGGCGAGCGCTCCGAAGACCGCCGAGCTGTTCTCCGATCTCGGGTACGAACCGGTCGTCGTGGACATCAGCGAGTTCGAGAAGCTCGAGGGATGTGTGACGTGCCTCTCGGTGCGGCTGCGGGAGCTGTACGTCTGACCGGAGGCACACGTTCCCCCTGCGACCTCCCGACCTGCGGGTCCGGGAAGCCCGACGCGCGGTCGGGTGACCCCGCTGATCAGCGGCCTTTACAGCACCTTTAACCTACGGTCTCGTAACCTACGGCAACGTAGCCTACGATGCCGTAGGTTCACCGCTCACCGCTCATACGCTTGTCCCCCTGGAGAGTCCATGACGATCACCACTCCCCACCTCGGCAGCCCGGCCGGCGCCTGGACCGACGCCCAGCTGCTGTATGCCCTGGAGGAAGTGGTCGAGAAGGAGCTGAACCGGCATCTGCAGGTCACCAAGGACTGGATGCCGCACGAGTACGTGCCCTTCAGCGACGGGCGCAACTTCCCCGGTCTCTTCGAAGACGGCGAGGCCTGGGAGAAGGAGCAGTCCAAGGTCACCGAGATCGGACGCATCGCGCTCGTCGTCAATCTTCTCACCGAGGACAACCTGCCCAGCTACCACCACGAGATCGCCTCGCTGTTCGGCCGCGACGGCGCCTGGGGCACCTGGGTGCACCGCTGGACCGCCGAGGAGGGCCGGCACGGCATCGTGATGCGCGACTACCTGCTCACCTCGCGTGCGGTGGACCCGGACAAGCTGGAGGAGTTCCGGATGTCCCACATGAGCGAGGGCTTCGAGTCGGACAACCGGCACTCGATGCTGCACTCGGTCGCCTACGTGGCCTTCCAGGAGCTCGCGACCCGCGTTTCGCACCGCAACACCGGCCACCAGTCCGGGGACCCGGTCTGCGACCGCATGCTGGCGCGCATCGCCACCGACGAGAACCTGCACATGGTCTTCTACCGGAACCTGCTGAAGGCGGCCTTCGAGCTGGCGCCCGACCTGACGATGATGGCGGTGCGCGACGTCATCGTGAACTTCCGGATGCCCGGCCACGGCATGCCCGGCTTCGAGCGGGCCGCCGCGCAGATGGCGATCGGCGAGATCTACAACATGCGCATCCACCACGACGACGTGCTCCAGCCGGTGCTGCGCTTTTTGAAGATCATGGAGATCGACGGTCTGGGCCCCGAGGGCCGCAAGGCGCAGGAGGAGCTCGGCCTGTTCATGGGCGGTCTGGACTCCGAGGCGTCGAAGTTCGACGAGAGGCTGGCCGCCCGCAAGGCCCGCATGGCGGCCCGGGCCGGCGCCTGACGCCGACCGGCACACACGGACACGGGGCCCCGGCCGCCACGAGCGGCCGGGGCCCCGTGCGTTCCGGCAGCG
>NZ_JBEXSH010000899.1:0-3600 GCF_040613555.1 Streptomyces sp. NPDC006265 | reverse complement strand
GCGAGTGGGGGTACCCCCTGCTCGAGCGGAGTCGAGAGCTCGGGGGAGCGTGCCGGGCGTCGCGACGGGGCGAACGTTGCCTGTCGCGGCACTAGACCGTGAGCAGCGCCTCCAGGGGGGCGCCGTTCAGCGTCGGCTCCAGGCGGGCGCGGCCGCTCAGGAAACCCAGCTCCATGAGGACGGCGAGACCCGCGACCTCGGCGCCGGCCCGGCGGATGAGCTGGACCGAGGCCTCGGCGGTGCCGCCGGTGGCGAGGACGTCGTCGACGATGAGCACGCGGTCCCCGGTGGTGAGGTCCTCGGCGTGCACCTCGATCTCCGCCGAGCCGTACTCCAGGTCGTAGGCCTGGGCGAGGGTCGCTCCGGGGAGCTTGCCCGCCTTGCGTACGGGGATGAAGCCGAGCCCCGCGCGGACGGCGACCGGGGCGCCGAGGATGAAGCCGCGGGCCTCCAGGCCGATGACCTTGGTGGCGCCGGTGCGCTCGGCGATCTCGGCGAGGGCGTCGGTCAGGGCGGTGAACGCCGCCGGGTCCGCCAGGAGCGGGGTGATGTCCTTGAACATCACGCCCGGCTCCGGGTAGTCGGCCACGTCGCGGATGCGGCTGAGCAGCAGCTCCCGGATGTCGGTCATCGGCGCTTCCCCGAGGGGCGGCCGCGGCCACGCGTGCGCGAGGCGGGCTGGTTGCGCGGCCCGACCACCGCGGGTGCGGCGTCCTCAGGCTCGTCGCCGTACGCCTCGTCGCCGCCCTGGGCCTCGGTCTCTCCCTTGGCGGCGGCCTGGGCCCGCTTGGCGAGGACGCGCTTCTTCAGGGCCTTCATCGCCGGCTCGCGCTCCTTGAGGTCGGCGACGAGCGGCGTGGCGATGAAGATCGAGGAGTACGCACCCGCGGCGAGGCCGACGAACAGCGACAGCGAGATGTCGTTCAGCATGCCGGCGCCGAGGACACCGCCACCGATGAACAGCAGGCCAGCGACCGGCAGCAGCGCGACCACCGTGGTGTTGATGGAGCGGACCAGGGTGCTGTTGATCGAGCGGTTGGCGACGTCGCTGTAGGTCCAGCGGGTCTGCTTGGTGAGGTCCTTCGTCTGTTCCTTGAGGCTGTCGAACACCACGACCGTGTCGTAGAGCGAGTAACCGAGGATGGTGAGCAGACCGATCACCGTGCCCGGTGTGACCTCGAAGCCGACGAGGGCGTAGATGCCGACGGTGATGGTGATGTCGTGGATCAGTGCGACGAACGCGGCGAGCGCCATGCGCCACTCGAAGGCGATCGCTAGATAGATCACCACGAGGACCATGAAGATGCCGAGGCCCTGCCAGGCCTTGTTGGCGATCTGCTCACCCCAGCTGGGACCGACCAGTTCGGCGTTGATCTGCTCCGCGTCGATCTTGAGGTCGTCGGCGAGCGTGTTCTTGATCTCGTTGGCCGCGCCGGTGTCGATGCCGGCGACCTGGATGCGCAGGCTGCCGTCGCCGAGCTTCTGGACGATCGCGTCGTGGCCGGAGGCCGCTTCCGCGTACTCCTCCGCCTGGGACACCGAGGCGCTGGTGTTCTTCGGGGTGTTGAAGACGGCGCCGCCCTGGAACTCGATGCCCATGTTCAGCCCGCGTACCGCCAGGCCGGCGATGGCCAGGATGGTGATCAGGATGGAGAGGCCGTACCAGATCTTGCGGTTCTTGACGAAGTCGTAGCCGATCTCGCCACGGTGCAGTCGGGCGCCGAGGGTACCGAGTTTCGACATCTCAGGCCTCCTTCGGGTCGACGGGGGCGGCGGGGCGGCGGGTACGGCGCAGCGGCGGCTGAGCGCCCAGGCTCTTCGGGTCAAGGCCGGACCACTTGTGGCCGTTCGCGAAGAACGGGCGGCGGGCCATGAGAGTCAGCAGCGGCTTGGTGAAGAGGAACACGACGACCACGTCGAGCAGGGTGGTCAGGCCGAGCGTGAACGCGAAGCCCTGGACCTTGCCTACCGTGACGAGGAAGAGCACCGCGGCGGCCAGGAACGACACGAAGTCGGAGACCAGGATGGTGCGACGGGCGCGCGGCCAGGCCCGCTCGACGGCGGGCCGCAGCGAACGGCCCTCGCGGATCTCGTCGCGGACGCGTTCGAAGTACACGATGAACGAGTCCGCCGTGATGCCGATGGCGACGATGGCACCGCACACGGCCGGAAGGTTCAGCGCGAAGCCGATGGCCGGGCCGAGCAGGGCCATGAGCGTGTAGGTGAGGGCGGCGGAGACCAGCAGCGAGAGGATCGCGATGAACGACAGGCCGCGGTAGTAGGCCAGCAGGTAGATGACGACCAGCGCGAGACCGATCGCGCCGGCGATCAGACCGGCCTGCAACTGGTCACCGCCCAGCGCGGCGGTCACGGTCGTCATGCTGTCCACCTTGAAGGTGAGCGGCAGCGCGCCGTAGGACAGCATGTTGGACAGGTCCTGGGCGGACTGCTGGTTGAAGTTGCCGGAGATCTCGGCGTTGCCGCCGGTCAGGGCCTGCCGGACGGACGGATCGGAGACCACGTCGCCGTCCAGGACGATCGCGAACTGGTTCTGCGGCGGCTGGTTCTGGGCCAGTTTGCCGGTGATGTCGCCGAACTTCTTGGCGCCCCCGTCGGTGAAGTCCATCTGGACCGTCCAGCCCGCGCCCGTCTGGGTGTCCAGAGTGGCCTGGGCCTTGTCGACGTCCGTGCCGTCGACCTCGGCGGGGCCGAGGACGTACTTCTGCCACTGGCCCTGCGAGTTCTTGCCGCACGCGAGCGTCGGGTCGGAGGCCTTGACGCCGTCACCCACGGTGGAGCGGGTCTTCTCGTCGGTGCAGTCGAGCTTGGCGTACTTCGCCTGCAGCGCGCTCGCGTCGGCCTCGGCGGTGCCGCCGCTGCCCGACGGGGAGGGACTGGCCTTGTCGCCCTTGTCCGAGGCGCTTGCGGAGGGCGTCGCGTCGGCCTTCAGCGCGTCGGTGACCGCACGGCCCTGCGTGGTGGGCGTGGCGGACGGGGACGCGGAGCCCTTGTCGGTGGCCTCGGGCTTGTCGGTGGCCTTGCCGGAGGGCTTGTCCGAGGGATTTCCGGTGGGGCTCGGCGAGGGGCTGGCCGGGGCACCGCCGCCGGAGACCTCGGTGGCGAGGACCGGGCGGAAGTAGAGCTTGGCGGTGGTGCCGACCTGCTTGCGGGCCTGCTCGGAGTTGGTCCCCTTGGGGATGTTCACGACGATGTTGTCGCGGCCCTGCGTCTGGACCTCGGACTCGGAGACGCCCAGACCATTGACACGGCGCTCCATGATGGAGACGGCGGTGTCCATGTTGGTCTTGTTGATCGCCGCCTCGTTGCCGGCCTCGGGGACCGCTCGGAGCGTGATGCTCGTACCGCCGGCCAGGTCGATGCCGAGACGCGGCTTCGTGTGCCCCGACGCGAACATCCCACCGGTGAGCGCCACGAGGGCGATCAGGATCAGGGCCAGCGAGCGCCCCGGTTTGCTCTGGGCGCTCGCGCTCCGGCCCTTTTTAGGTGTGGCCACCTTCTCGTACTCCCTCTCGGGCCACCTCGCTCCGGATCGGCGGACGGGCGGCCATGACATGGTGTCGGGATTCCGTGCGAGCTGGG
>NZ_JBEXSH010000898.1:0-3604 GCF_040613555.1 Streptomyces sp. NPDC006265 | reverse complement strand
CGGCAAGGGCGGCCCGCCCACCGGCGCCCGGGCCGCCCTTGCCGTCGCTGTAGTCGAGCCACGGGTTGTACAGCTGGTGGTGGCGGGCGGCGGAGCCGAAGTCCCAGACGACCGGTTCGCCGTCGCGCACCAGCAGGGCGAAGCGGATCAGTTTGTCCATCGCCCAGGTGCCGATGTGGGTGGCGGTCATGTAGCGGATGTTGGCGAAGTCGAAGCTGAGCACCGCGCCGAGCTCGGAGCGGTTCAGGGACTCGTGCAGCCGGGCCAGCCGCTGCCCGCGCAGCCGGTCCAGGTCGATGCGCTCTTCCCAGTCGACGGCGTTGGGTCCATATGTGCGGATCGCCATGGCGACCACCCCCACTTCGGAGTGAACGCCCGAGTGCGGTGGGTGTCAAGTGTCACTGAACATCGCCGTCACCGGACCTCGCCGGACACGAACCAGACGCCCACAGCCGGTACCTCTCCATCGTTGCGGTACCGGTGGGGAGTCGTCGACTCGAAGCAGACGGAGTCGCCCGCCCGCAGCGTGTACTCCTCGAAACCGAGGGTGAGGACCAGCGCGCCGGAGGTCAGATAGCCGTACTCGGTGCCGGCGTGCCGCATCAGCCCGCCGGAGCCGGAGGACGAGCCGCCGGGCCGGTACGTCACCAGGAGGAAGTCGGCCTCCACGCCCGGCACCCGCCCGAGACGCTCCCACACGACCCCCGAGTCCAGCTCCAGTGCCTCGCGTCCGCCCGAACCGACCAGGGGTCCGATCCGCCGCCCCGGATCGGCGGCGAAGGCGGCGAGGGCGTGCGGCACGGTGGCGGTGGAGGCGGCGAGCGGCACTGCGCCCGCGCCCGTCCGGACGCGCTCCTCGGCACCCTCCCGGACACCGCCCTCCCGAACACCCGCCCGGGCAGTCTCCCGGGCAGTCTCCCGGGCGTCGAAGAGGGATTCCACGGAGATCCCCAGCGCCGTGGTGATCGCGTACAGCGTGCTGACGGACGGCTGGCTCTTGCCGGTCTCGATCTGCGACACGAGACTCGCCGACACGCCGATCTCCCGGGCCAGCGCGCGCAGGCTCGAACCGCGCTCCAGACGCGCCTGCCGGATGCGCGCGCCGACGGGCGGCACGACGGCGGGTGACACGGGCGGCTCCTCCACTCGGGACGACTGTGCAGCTTCATTGAACAGCGCGCGCGAGCCCCGGCGCCAGGAGTCGAGCCATTCCCTGCGCCAGGAGCCGAGTAGCCTCCGAGCGCCGTCACCCGTTCCGTCCGGTCGACGAGGCCGAACCCGCCGCCGGGGGCGGCCTCCGGGAGCTGGGCGCCGCCGGGTCGGTGATGCCGGCCGGGTCGCCGACGGGACGGCGGTCCGCGGCCTCGGGCCCGGTGTCGCGCAGGACGCCGACCGTGCGCCGCATGGACGCCAGCGCCTCCGTCGCGGCGCGCTCGATGCCGGCGAGGACGGGGCCCAGGTCCTGCTGCTGTTGCCGCTCCGCCATCATGCGGGCCATCTGCGTCTGCACCAGGATGCCGGTGATGTGGTGGGCGACGAAGTCGTGCAGGTCGGCGGCGAAGGCGAGGCGCTCGGCCCGGCGGGTCTCTCCGACCGCGACGGTGCGCCGGTAGTCCAGTGAACGCAGATACGCGGCGAGCCCGGCGGATACGCCGACCAGGATCAGTGCGACCACGATGGAGAGCAGCGCCTCGTCCGGCAGCGCCCGGAAGGACCGTACCGGCAGCAGGAGCAGGGCGACCGCGTCGAGCACCCCGCACAGCAGCCCCCTCGGCCAGGGGCAATGGCGTACGGCGACGAAGAGCAGGGTGAGCAGGAACGCCACCTCGCCCGTGCCGAACGGCACCTCCGGGCCGTTCGGCAGCAGTACACCCGCCGTGTACAGAACGGAGATCGCGGCGGGCACGGCGGTGCGCACCTGCGGGGTGAGCCACGGCGGCCGCCGGTCGGCCCGCCACAGCACGGCGGCGAACCCGGCGAGCAGCACGATCAGCAGGAACCGGATGCCCTGGCCGGAGCTCACGGCGATCAGCAGGTCGTAGGCCGTGGCCGCGGTCAGGAACCCGATGCCGAAGCTGGACGGCCTGGAGGCGACCCGGCTGCTCGCCGGGCCCCAGGTCGCCGACCCCCTGCGGGTGGTCGTGGTCACCACCTTCGACCTCGACGAGTACGTGTACGGCGCGCTGCGCGGTGGCGCCTGCGGCTTCCTGCTCAAGGACTCCGGGCCGACCCTCCTCGCCGAGGCCGTCCGGGCCGCCACCGCGGGCGACTCGTTGGTCTCCTGTCGGTCACGGTCCGGCTGCTCAAGCACCTCACCGCCGCGGCACCCGCCGAGACCACGCCCCGGCCGGCGCCCCCCGCGCCGTACGCGGCCCCGCTCCGGGAACCGCTGACCGAGCGGGAACTGAACGTCGTACGCCTGGTCGCCCTGGGCCGCACCAACGCCGAGATCGCGGCGGAACCGTACGTCTCCCTCTCCACGGTCAAGACGCACCTGTCCGGCATCCAGCTCAAGCCGGCCGCCCGCAACCGCGTCGAGATCGCCGCCTGGGCCTGGCAGAACGGGCACGCCCGGCCCGCGACCTGAGCCCGGCGCGACCCCGCACGTGCTCACCCGAACGGTCCGGCGGCGGTGGTGGGCCGCCGGCGGCGGTGGTGCGCTGAGGGCACGCGCCACGTTCTCAGGAGGCACTCCCGATGACCCGTCGTCCGACCCGGCTCGTCCCCGTCCTCTCCTGCGCCCTGGCGGCAGGCACGCTGCTCTCCACCGCCGCCTGCTCGGCCGACGGCGGCACGGACGGTTCGCACGTCTCCGACGTCACCGCGTCCCAGGTCGCCGAAGTGCGGCAGACCCCCTCCCCCACCGCCACCCTCTCCACGAACGGCGCCCGGACCGCGCTGATCACCGAGGCGGACATCGAGGACGACTGGACGCAGGTGAAGGACACGGAGGCCGAGAACTGGCACGACAGCCTGCTCATCGGCACGGTCGACGTCTCCGACTTCCTCACCGCCAAGGCCCAGGCGTCCGACTGCCAGCGCCTCCTGGACTCGCTGTTCGACGACGATCTGCTGGGCAAGCCGTCGGGCGCGTCCGAGCTGCGCGGCTTCGAGGAGGGCGACTCCCGGCTGCTGTACCAGGTCGCCTCCTACGGCCGGACCGATGCGCAGGACTCCCTGAACTGGATGGCGACCCTGCCGGAGAAGTGCGACCAGTTCACCGTGACCGACGGCAAGGACAAGCGCACCGTCCAGGTCATCGAGATCTCGCTGCCCAAGGTGGGCGACGCGCGTGAGGGCCTGCGCGTGACGGTGCAGGGCTCGACGGGCGGTGACGACGCCACGCTGACCCTGGACGTCGCCGCCGTACGGGTCGGCGACGACGCGATCACCGTCACGGCGGGCGGGCTCGACGGGGACCAGAACGACTCCGCGCAGCAGGCGGTGCAGGAGGGCACCCGGCGCCTCGAGGACGTGCTGGCCGGGAAGTCACCCGCCGCGAGCCCCGACTAGTGCCGCGGCAGGCAACGTTTGCCCGTTGAGGAGCGGCGTTTGGTGCGTGCTCTCGGCGTGCCGGACGGAAGCCCTCGTACTGGACGTACTC
>NZ_JBEXSH010000897.1:0-3639 GCF_040613555.1 Streptomyces sp. NPDC006265 | reverse complement strand
GGAGGACTCCCGCAGGTCCAGGGCGGGCGCGACCGCTTCGGCCTTGCGGGCCCGCTCCATGAGCGCCTGCGCCTCCCGGTAGGCCTCGGTTCCCTGCTCCAGGCGCGTCGCCCGTTCCCGTGCCTCCGCGAACCGCCGCTGGAGCCGGGCGAGTTCGCGTACGTCGTCCAGGGCACGTCCGGCGGCGGCCTGCGCGGACTCGGCGGCGGTGAGCGTGCAGGCGGCGACGGTCAGCTGCTCGCGGGCGGTGCTGCGGGCGACGGCGGCCGCGCCCAGTACGGCCTCGGCGAGCCCCGGTTCGCCGGGGGCCAGCTCGGGCAGCTCCATGGCGTCGCCCGCGGCCTGCTGCATGCGGTGGGCGTCGGCCAGCAGCTCCGCGTCCCCGTCCCGCACCTGGGTCTCGGTGGTGCGGCGCCGCTCGGCGAGGCGCTTCTCCACGTCGGCGAAGCGGCGGGTGTCGAAGAGGCGGCCCAGCAGTTTGCCGCGGGCCTCGGCATCGGCGCGCAGGAACCGTGCGAAGTCGCCCTGCGGCAACAGTACGACCTGGCAGAACTGCTCCCGGCTCATGCCGAGCAGCTGGGTGATCTCCTCGCCGATCTCCTGGTGGGAGCGGCTGAGGTCCTTCCAGGCCCGGGCCGTCGCGTCGTACGCGCGCAGCCATGTCTGGGCCTTGTCGAGTGTGGTGCCGGTGCCGCGCTTCTTGGGGCGCTCCCAGGGCGGCTGGCGGGTGATCTCCAGGCGGCGTCCGGCGACGGTGAGGTCGAGGGTGACCTCGGTGCGGGTCGCGGGTGCGGCGTGGTCGCTGCGCAGGGCCGTGCCCTGTCCGCCGCCCTGCCGGGCGCCTGGCACCGAGCCGTAGAGGGCGTAGCAGACGGCGTCGAGGACGGAGGTCTTGCCCGCGCCGGTGGGCCCGTGCAGCAGGAACAGCCCGGCCGTCGACAGGTCGTCGAAGTCGACGGTCTGGGTGCCTCCGAAGGGTCCGAAGGCGGTGAGGGTGAGCCGGTGGAGCCTCACCGGGCCGCCTCCCGTACGGTCTCGTCGGCCCGGACCGCGTCGAACGCGTCCCGCAGCACGCCCTGTTCGTGCGGGTCGGGCCCGGCGCCGCGCACATGGGCGACGAAGTCCTCGGCGATCTGCTGGTCGCTGCGGCCGGCGAGGCGCCGAGCGTACGACACTTCGGACTCGTCCTCGTCGCGGTCGGGGTCGAAGACGAGGCTGAGGGTGTGCGGGAAGCGCTCGGTGAGCCGGGCCATCGGCTCGGCCGGGCGGACGGGGTCGGTCAGGGTCGCCTCGACCCACGCCTCCTCGTGCCGTGCCAGGTCCGGGTCGGCGAGCAGGTCCTTCAGGGTGCCCCGGATCCGGGCCAGGGGGCGGGGCACCGGGCAGTCGACGCGCTCGGCGTCGACGGAGCCGTCCGCGGCCAGGTCGACCAGCCACATGCTCTTGCGGTGGGCGGCCTCGGAGAAGGAGTAGGGCAGCGGGGAGCCGGAGTAGCGGACGCGGTCGGTGAGGGTCTGGCAGCCGTGCAGATGCCCGAGCGCCACGTAGTCGACGCCGTCGAACACCCCGGCCGGCACCGCGGCGACGCCGCCGACGGTGATGTCCCGCTCGCTGTCGCTGGGTTCGCCGCCGGTGACGAAGGCGTGCGCGAGGACGACGGAGCGGGTACCGGGCGCGCGGGCGGCGAGGTCGGCGCGGACCCGGTCCATGGCGGCGGCGAGTACGGCCTCGTGCCCGGCCTTCTCGACGCCGAACTCGTCCTTCACCAGGGCCGGTTCGAGATAGGGGAGCCCGTAGAAGGCGACGTCGCCGTCGCCGTCGGCGAGCACCACCGGGGTGCCTGACGCCGACGGCTCGGTCCGCAGGTGGATGCCGGCCCGCCCGATCAGCCCGGCGCCGACGCCGAGCCGACGGGCCGAGTCGTGGTTCCCGGAGATCATCACCGTCGGCACGCCGAGGCCGGCGAGGCGGTGCAGGGCGTCGTCGAACAGCTCGACCGCGGCGAGTGGGGGCACCGCACGGTCGTAGACGTCTCCCGACACGACCACCGCGTCCACGGCGCGCTCCCGCACGGTCGTGACGAGATGGCCGATGAACTCGGCCTGGGCACCGAGCATGTTCACCCGGTGCAAGGCGCGGCCGAGATGCCAGTCGGAGGTGTGCAGCAGCCTCAAGACACCGCTCCGACCTGCATGTCTCCCCCTGCTTCCCGCACAACCAGCGCGAGCCGGTACGGCCCGCTGTCAGCACCCACCACGCTAACGCGTGTGGGCATCCGCTCCCTCACGAACCTCGGCATACCACGCCCGTCCGGGGCGAATTCAGCGGTCATGTCCGTATGTGTACCGCGGAAACACATGAGGCGGAGCCGCCGTCACGCGTCCCCGTACGCCTCCCCGCCCGCCTCGAAGCCGGCCGTACCGGCGGTGGCGTCGGCGAGCCAGGACCGGAAGGTGTCCACGTCGGCGTCCGGGAGGGCGATTTCGATGGTGACGGCCTCCCCGTAGTGCACGTCCCGGACTTCGCGCCCGCCGGTGCGCAGGTCGTTCTCGAGCTTGCCGGCCCGCTGGTGGTCGACGGTGACCGTGGCCAGCCGGTATCTGCGGCGGGTGCGGGTGCCGAGACTGTCCAGGGCCTCGCCGACCGCTCCGCCGTACGCCCGGATGAGCCCGCCGGCGCCGAGTTTGACCCCGCCGAAGTAGCGGGTGACGACGGCGACGACGTACCGCATGTCGCGGCGAAGCAGCATCTGGAGCATGGGGGCGCCGGCGGTGCCGCCGGGTTCGCCGTCGTCGCTCGCCTTCTGGACGGAGGCGTCGGCGCCGATGACGTAGGCCCAGCAGTTGTGGGAGGCGTCGGCGTGCTGCTTGCGGACCGTGGCGATGAAGTCCTGGGCCTCCTGCTCGGTGGCCGCCGGGGCGAGGGCGCACAGGAAGCGTGAGCGGTTGACCTCGGTCTCGTGCACGCCGGCACCGGCGACCGTGCGGTATTCGTCGGGCATCCGGCCAGCCTATGCGCGGGCCCGGGGCTACTTCTTCGTGCCCCGGGGCACGGTCACGGACGTGAGCAGCGCGGCGCCGGGGGCGAGGGCCCGCCAGGCCGTACCGCGCCAGGACAGGACGGCGATCGCCGACGTGGGGAACTTCGTGCGGACCTGTTCCAGGGTGTCGTCGAGGCCGTCACCGGCGAGGGCCAGGACCAGTTCCTCCAGGCCCGGGCTGTGCCCGATCAGCAGCAGCCTCTCCACCTCGGCGGGCACCTCGTGCACCACGGCCAGCAGGCCGGGGGGTCCGGCGGCGTACAGCCGCCGGTCGTGCCGGACCGGCGGGGGTGTCCCCCACTCGGCCGCGGCCAGGGCCCAGGTCCGCCGGGCGCGGACGGCGGTGGAGCACAGCGCCAGGTCCGGCAGGAGGTCGGCGTCGGCCAGGGCCCGCCCGGCCGCGGGGGCGTCCCGGCGGCCGCGCGGGGCGAGGGGTCGTTCGTGGTCGACGACGTCCAGCGGCCAGGCGGACTTGGCGTGCCGCAGCACGATCAGGCGGCGCAGCGGGCCCGCTCCGGCACGTTCGGTCATGACGGGGATCCCAGGTCTCGAACTGCCCCAGTGCTGCGTTGCAGCTGAAGCACAGTACGCCTCGGACC
>NZ_JBEXSH010000896.1:0-3640 GCF_040613555.1 Streptomyces sp. NPDC006265 | reverse complement strand
CGGGAGCCGAGACGCAGGTGGGCTGCCGGGGCGGTGTCCGCCCGCTCCGGCAGGGCGTCCGTGACGCCGAGCGGGCGCAGGACCTCCAGGGTGCGGGGGGTGGAGGATGAGCGTACGAGAGGGCCGGACGGCTCGGGACGCCGCTCGACGACCCGTATCCGTGCTCCGTGCTCATGTGCCTGCAGCGCCTGTGCCTGCAGCGCCAGGCTGAGACCGGTCGTATCAGGCCCCGACGACCAGCATGTCCACCGCCATCGTCACGTCCCGGCCGCTGTGCGCCACCATGCGGCGCCGTCCGGCTCCAGGACCTCGACCAGTCGCGGGTCCGCGATCACGTCGCGGCGCAGCCCCGGCACCACGGCGTACCGGATCGAACCAGGCACGCTGACCAGCGCCAGAACCCGCCACAGGGATCGCGCGTAGTGCTCGGCACGCTGCGCCCCGTCCCACTCGTACACGCCGCGATAGCGCTCGCGCTCGTCGTGGGCCGGCCACAGCTTCGAGGTGAAACCGGGGAAGCCGACGAACAGCGGGGTGTTCAGCAGACTCTCCCCGCGGAACATGGCGTGCGCTCGTCCGCGGACCAGGCGCAGCCGGAAGGTGACCACCAGCGTGCACGGGCCTCGCCAAGCCACTGCCGAGGCGGGTCTCCCTGTAGATCCGGGCCGTGGTGCCGCCGCCGAAGCGGACTCGCAATCCCACGCGCTCTTTCGGCAGATGGCCCCGGTGCCGCGCGAGCATGGCCGCGGCCGGCAAGCAATGGTCGGGCCCGAACACCGGGGGGAGCACTCGCTCGTCTAGTCCGGCTCCACGCAGGGGCGGCGGAAGACCGCTGCCTGGCCCGTACCCCACGGTCGTACGGCAGCCAGCGCTTGGGCGACCGCGGAGTTCAACGTGCCACTGGTGTCGACCGCGACGGCCTCGGGCCATTGCGGTTCCCTGGCCGCCATGGTGGCGGCGATGCCGAGGTCGGCGTCGGATGTACCGGGGGCGCGCGTGGTCAGACGGGCCGCTGACACGTCGCCCGGCACGTGGCAGTGCAGGGCCACCAGGTCTGCGCTGGTGCGTTCTGCCACGCGCAGGGCCGCTTCGCGCTGTGCCGCGTCGGACCAGGTGGCGTCCAGGACGACGGACTCGCCCCTGGACAGCAGGGCGGCCGCGCGGTCGAGCAGGGTGGAGTAGGTCCTGGCTGTCCACTCCGGCGTGTACAGGCCCTTGCCGTAGTCGGCCGCCGCGGACCGCTCAGCCGGGATCCCCGCCAGCTCCTTGCGGAGGCGGTCGCTGCTGAGCAGCGTGACCCCCAGCCGGTCTGCCAGCGCTCCGGAGAGGGTGGACTTCCCGCTGCCGGGCAGTCCGCCGACGAGGGTCAGGCCGACGGCGGAGGTGCGCAGGTGGCGCAGCGTCGTCGAGAGCAGCCGCCGCGACGCGGCCTCCGCACCGGGCGCGCCCTGCCGGGCCTGGATCAGGGACACCTTGGCGCGGACGAATGCGCGGTAGGCGACGTAGTGGTGCCACAGGGAGGGGGGTGCGGGATCGCCGGAGTACTCGCCGTACCGGGCGAGGAAGTACGCCGCGGCCTGAGGGGCGCCGAGCTGTTCCAGGTCCATGGCGAGGAAGGCGGCGTCGTCGAGGCCGTCGACGAAGCGGAGGTGGTCGTCGAATTCCAGGCAGTCCAGGACACGGGGGCCGTCGTCGAGGCAGAAGATGTCCTCGGCGAGCAGGTCGCCGTGGCCGTCGACCACCCGCCCCTGCTCGATACGGGAGTCGAACAAACGCTTGCGGCCGGTGAGATAGCGGCGTACCAGCCGCTCCGCCTCCGCCGCCCCGTCGGGCACGACGCCGTCCTCGGCCAGCGCGCGGACCTGCTGGAAGCCGGCCTCCCAGCGAGAGGACAGCGCGTCCCGCGTGCCTTGCTCGTCCACCTCCCGGCTCCGGGGGGCGTCCGCGTGCCACGCCGCGAGATGCCGGGCGACGGCCCGCAGGACATCGTCGACGGCGACTCCTTCCCGTACCAGGTGGGAAAGGCGGCGGCCCGCAGGCATCCGGCGCATCACCACGAGCGGTTCGGGCGCATCCGCGTCAGGGCTGCGGACTTCGCCCAGACCCAGATAGACGTCGGGGGCGAAGCGGCGGTTGAGAGCGACTTCCCGTTCGCACGCGCCTCGGCGGGCCGCCACCGTCGTGTAGTCCAGGAATCCCAGATCCACCGGCTTCTTCAGCTTGTAGGCACGGCCGCCGGCGAAGAACACGATGGCGGTGTGGGTCTCGCACACCTCCGCGCGCGGCAGTGGCTCGCCGTCCTGCCGTTCACCGGCCCGGAGCACGGACGCGTCGGCCCGAGGCACCGATCCCACCGACCTCCCGTGGAGGCCCGGCTCAGCCATGAGGAACGACGGCGACGGGGCAGCGCCCGTGATGAATGGCCGCCTGCGCCACGGGCCCCAGGCGGGGCGCCAGACCCGGACGGTGTTCGCGTCGGCCGACGACCAGCAGCGCGGCACCTTCGGCGGCCCGTACGACAGCCTTGGCAGGACTTTCGAGACGGATGCCGTCCGCCACGTCCACCTGCGGGTACTTCTCACGCCAGGGGCGGAGCGCCTTGCCCAGCTCCTTCAGCGCGTCCCGCGTGATCTCTTCGGTGACGCTGTGGTCCACCCCCCAGGGCACGCGTGCGTGGAGTGGCACGCTTCGGCCGTGGACGGCTTGGAGGGGAATGCCTCTGGAGGCAGCGGTGTGGAAGGCGAAGTCGAGCAGGCCGTCGGAGGAACCGTGCAGTTTCAGGGCCACGACCACGCGGTCTGCGGATGCCGCGGCCACCCCTTCCCCGCCGGTTCGGGCGCGGACCAGTACCACCGGCCGCTCCGCCCGTGCCACTACGGGCATGCTCACGTCGCCGAGGAAATAGCTCTCGACAGGCTCCAGCCCCCGTGAACCGAGCACGAGCATCTCGGACTCGGACGCCGCTTGGAGCAGGGCGTTCTGGGCATCGTCGGCGACCAGGTTCCCGACGATGGACAGGCCCGGGTGACGTGCCTGCAGCTCTGCCTGGGCCGTATGAACGAGACGCTTCGCCCAGTAGTTCTGATCGACTTCCGAGGGGACGCGGGTCGGTTCGGGCGCCAGCAGTGGCCATGCGTGCAGCAGGCGCAGGGTGAGCATGCGCTTCTCGGCCTCGTCGGCGGCCCAGCGGGCGGCGGCGAGGCTCTCGGGTGAACCGTCGAGGCCCACGGTGACGGCTTGTTGCATGGCGGCGGCCTCCGTCTCGTACGAAGCTGGAAAGGACGGGGATGACGGTGAACGAGTCCGGTCGAGTACGCGGTCAAGTCAGGACGTCGCCGCCATGCCGAGCAGTACGGTCTCTCATTCGAGGAGTACCCCAATCGTCTCAATGGTGCATTTCGTGCCTGTGGGCGAAGGGAACGCGAGGCGCGGAATCCGGCATGAAAGGAGACCGGGGCGGTGACGATTCCCTTGGTGGTCGGCATCGATGGGTCCGAGGCGAGCCTGGAGGCGGTGGACTGGGCCGCCGACGAGGCGGTCCGGCACGATGTGCCGCTCCACCTCCTGCACGCCGCGGCGCGGGACGACGAGCGGGTGGACGTGAGGGGTGGTGCCTCGAGGCGGGGCAGGGCGGGGGGTC
>NZ_JBEXSH010000895.1:0-3642 GCF_040613555.1 Streptomyces sp. NPDC006265 | reverse complement strand
GTCAGGGCGAGCTCGCCCTGACCATCCATGCGGTAGCCGCTGACGGTGGAGTTGCCGGTGTTGCCGCCGTAGAAGTAGTTGCCCGCGCGCCAGCCCGCACAGGACCTCCTGCCCGTTGGCGAGGGGCCCCTGAAGGACCTCCAGCGTGCCGTCGTGCTTCACCTTGTAGATGGCGACCGTGGACTTCTCGGCCTCGGCGACCAGCATCCGCTTCCCCGTCTCGTCGAAGCCGATCGCGAACGGGACACCACCCGCGGACTCGCTGACGACCGGTTCGGCCACGGCCGGCAGACCGTTCTTCCTCGGCGGGAACACCTCGAGCGTGTTGGCCGCCTCTGTCCGGCCGGCTCCGCCAGGGGGTGTGCGGCGAAGAAGCGGGCATCGCCTAGCTCTCCGCGAGGTTCGAGCGGGTGCCGAGCCGGTCCTGGACCCAGTCGTGGAACTCGCCGATGTGGTGCTCGCTGGGCACCAGGACACCGCCCTTGGCGTACAGCCGGGAGCTCATCGCGGGCTGGCAGCGCTCACAGGCGTCGAAGTCCTGACGGTTGACGCGGTCGAACAGCTCCACCGACCGGCTCACGTCCCGGCCGCTCGACACCACGCCCTTCAGGTACAGCCAGTCGCACTCCACGATCGTGCGGTCGACGGCCACCGGGAACATCCGGTGGAAGATCACGTGGTCGGGGACCAGATTGATGAACACCTGCGGGCGCACCGTGATCGCGTAGTACCGGCGGTCCTGCTCCTCGGAGACCGTGGGGATACGGTCCAGGCCCTCCGAGCCGTCCACGGTGAAGCCCTGGACCTCCGAGCCGAACTCGGCGCCGTGTCCCACGTAGTACTGCGCCGCGAACCCGTCGGCGAACTCCGGCAGCACCTCGGTCAGCTCGGGGTGGATGGTCGCGCAGTGGTAGCACTCCATGAAGTTCTCGATGATGAGCTTCCAGTTGGCCTTGACGTCGTAGACGATCCGTCGGCCGACCTCCAGGCTCTCGACGTCGTACCGCTCGATGGACTCCGCGTCCCCCAGGCGCGCGACCACGTCCGCGATCACCGACTGTTCGAACGGGGGCGGGTTCTCGGCCAGGCACACCCACACATAGCCCAGCCACTCGCGTACCGCCACGCTCGCCAGGCCGTACTCGGTCCGGCCGATGTCCGGCATCTTCGTCAGGTTCGGTGCCGCGACGAGTTTGCCGTTGAGGTCGTACGTCCAGGCGTGATACGGGCACTGGAAGGCTCGCTTCACCTCTCCGGACTCCTGCGTGCACAGCTTGGCGCCCCGGTGCCGGCACACGTTGAAGAAGGCCCGGACGGAGCCGTCCCGCGACCGGGTCAACAGGACGCTCTCCCGCCCGACGTCCACGGTCCGGAAGGCACCCGGCTTGGACAGTTCCGACGATCGTGCCGCGCAGAACCACATGGATTCAAAGATGTGTTCCTGCTCCAGGCGGAAGATCTCCGGATCCGTGTAGTGGTCACCGGGGAGGGTCGCGATCAGGCTCTCCGGCAGGCCGGTCGTAGTCATGGTTCACCTCGGAGTGAAGCGCCTCGGACGGGCGAGTGGTTGCCTCATGTGCAACTAGCTTCTTGTTACGCAACTCACGGTGCAGTCCGGTCGAAGCACTGTCAAGCCCTTGACCACAGACCGTCACAACCTGGACCATGTTGCGTATCAATCAGGCTGTTGCGTAATACGCATCTCTCTGGGAGGGCTCCGTGTCACTTGGACCCACAACCGGCCGCGAGTTCGTCCTCACCCTGTCGTGTCCCGACCGCTCGGGCCTCGTCCACGCCGTCACCGGCTTCCTGGTCCGGCACTCCGGGAACATCCAGGAGAGCCAGCAGTTCGACGACCGGCTGCAGGACCGCTTCTTCATGCGGGTGCATTTCGACGTCTCGGACCCGGGCACGTCGCTGGAGGACCTGAAGTCCGGCTTCGCCCGGGTGGCGGAGGCGTACCGCATCTCCTGGCAGCTGTACGAGGCGTCGACGCCGACGCGCACGCTGATCATGGTGTCCAAGTTCGGGCACTGCCTCAACGACCTGCTCTTCCGCTGGCGCACCGGCGCGCTGAACATCGAGGTGCCGGCGATCGTCTCCAATCACCGGGATTTCGAGCCGCTCGCCGAGAGCTACGGGATCCCCTTCCACCACGTGCCCGTCACCCGGGAGACGAAGCCCGAGGCGGAGGCGCGGCTGCTGGAGCTCGTCGACGAGCTGGACATCGACCTGGTGGTCCTCGCCCGCTACATGCAGATCCTGTCGAACGACCTGTGCAAGCAGCTCGAGGGCCGGGCGATCAACATCCACCACTCGTTCCTGCCGAGCTTCAAAGGAGCCCGCCCCTACGTCCAGGCGTACGACCGCGGCGTCAAGCTCGTCGGAGCGACGGCCCACTACGTCACCCCGGACCTCGACGAGGGGCCCATCATCGAGCAGGACGTCATCCGTGTGAACCACTCCCAGGGGCCCGACAGCATGGTCGCCCAAGGGCGCGACGTCGAGGCACAGGTCCTGGCGCGGGCGGTGGCATGGCACAGTCAGAGCCGCATCATGGTCAACGGCAACCGTACAGTCGTCTTCCGCTGAGGAAAGTGGCCTCCACCCCCTCACACCTGTTGACTGTTTCGCCTAGGGTTTCGCCATGAGCAACTTCGGCGCTGAGTCCGCAGGCGCCCCCAGTGGCGGAGTGCAATCCGTTGACCGTGCTGTCGCCGTGCTGGAGATCCTCGCCCAGCACGGCGAGGCGGGCGTGAGTGAGGTGGCCGCGGCGATCGACGTCCACAAGTCCACCGCTTTCCGTCTGCTCGGCGCGCTGGAAGCGCATGGGATGGTCGAGCAGGAGAGCGAACGCGGAAAATACCGTCTCGGCTTCGGTGTCGTACGCCTGGCCGGCGCCGTGACCGGCCGCATCGCCGTCACCAGGCACGGGCGCGGGATCTGCGAGCGCCTCATCGACGATGTGGGCGAGACGCTGAACATCGCCGTGCTCGAGTCCCCCCACGCGATCAACCTCTACCAGGTGCGCGGCACATCGGCCATCGCCGCGCAGAACTGGGTGGGACGGCTGACGCCGCTGCACTGCACGTCGAGCGGCAAGATCCTCCTGGCCCACCTCGACCGCGAGGACCGCGACGCGCTCCTCGCCGAGGCCGGCCTGCCCCGTCTGACACCGCGCACGGTGACCTCCAGGAAGAAGCTGGAGGCAGACCTGTCCGAAGCCCGTGAGCAGGGCTATGCCATCACGGTGGAGGAGTACGAGGAGGGCCTCAACGCCCTGTCCGCTCCCGTGCGTTCGGAAGACGGCAAGGTCATCGCCGCCCTCAGCGCGTCGGGGCCGGCGTTCCGGCTGACCGACGAGCGGTTGCGCGAACTCGCGCCACTGCTGGTCGCGGGAGCGGACGAGCTCAGCCGCCGTCTCGGCTACGCGGACTGAGGCCCGGGAGGCCCGGCGCGCTCCCTGGCCGGGCCAGGCTCCTCATGACAAGCGGCGGTCGCATGTGCCCGCGTCAGCCCGTCCACTCCACAGCCGCGTCCAGCAGCCAGTCCGTCAGATAGCCGGCGAAGGACGAACGGACCAGCACCCAGAACCCGGCCCTGGGGTCGTCACGGGCGACCAGGACGACCTGGCTGCGGCCC
>NZ_JBEXSH010000894.1:0-3664 GCF_040613555.1 Streptomyces sp. NPDC006265 | reverse complement strand
CGGGCTGGGCCGGGGCCGCCGGGGCCTCCTGCGCCGGGGCGGCGGCCGGAGCCGCACCCGCGACACCGATGACGGCGAGCTTGGCGCCGACCTCGGCGGTCTCGTCCTCGCCGACCACGATCTCCAGCAGCGTGCCCGAGGTGGGCGCCGGGATCTCGGTGTCGACCTTGTCGGTGGAGACCTCGAGCAGCGGCTCGTCGGCCTCGACGCTGTCACCGACCGACTTCAGCCAGCGGGTGACGGTGCCCTCGGTGACGGACTCGCCGAGCGCGGGCAGGACCACGTCCGTGCCCTCGGCGGAGCCGCCGCCGGCAGCGGCGTCGGCGGTGGGAGCGGGCGCCGGGGCGGCCTGCTCGGTGGACGGGGCGGCCGGAGCCGGCTCGGGGGCCGGTTCGGCGACCTGCTCCGCGGCGGGGGCCGGGGCGGCGGCGGGCGCGCCGCTGCCGTCGTCGATCAGGGCCAGCTCGGCGCCGACCTCGACCGTCTCGTCCTCGGCGACCTTGATGGAGGCCAGGACACCGGCGGCGGGCGAAGGAATCTCGGTGTCGACCTTGTCGGTCGACACCTCGAGCAGCGGCTCGTCGGCCTCGACGCGCTCGCCCTCGGCCTTCAGCCAGCGGGTGACAGTGCCCTCGGTGACGCTCTCGCCGAGCGCCGGAAGGGTTACGGAAACCGCCATGGTTTCGGTTGCTCCTTACGGAAAGTGCGGAAGTCTGTGTCGTCGCGTTTGCCGACCGAGGGGTCAGTCGTGCGCGTGGAGGGGCTTGCCGGCCAGGGCCAGGTGGGCCTCGCCGAGCGCCTCGCTCTGGGTCGGGTGGGCGTGGATGAGCTGCGCGACCTCGGCGGGCAGCGCCTCCCAGTTGTAGATCAGCTGGGCTTCGCCGACCTGCTCGCCCATGCGGTCGCCGACCATGTGGACGCCGACGACGGCACCGTCCTTGACCTGGACGAGCTTGATCTCGCCCGCGGTGCCCAGGATCTTGCTCCTGCCGTTGCCCGCGAGGTTGTACTTCAGAGCGACGACCTTGTCCGCGCCGTAGATCTCCTTGGCCTTGGCCTCGGTGATACCGACGGAGGCGACCTCCGGGTGGCAGTACGTCACCCGCGGGACACCGTCGTAGTCGATCGGAACGGTCTTCAGACCGGCCAGGCGCTCCGCCACCAGGATGCCCTCGGCGAAGCCGACGTGCGCGAGCTGGAGGGTCGGGACGAGGTCACCGACGGCGGAGACGGTCGGCACGTTCGTGCGCATGTACTCGTCGACCAGGACGTAGCCGCGGTCCATGGCGACGCCCTGCTCCTCGTAGCCCAGGCCCTGGGAGACCGGGCCGCGGCCGATGGCCACCAGCAGGATCTCGGCCTCGAACTCCTTGCCGTCGGCGAGGGTGACCTTGACGCCGTCCTGGGTGTACTCGGCCTTCTGGAAGAAGGTGCCCAGGTTGAACTTGATGCCGCGCTTGCGGAACGAGCGCTCCAGCAGCTTGGAGGAGTTCTCGTCCTCGACCGGGACGAGGTGCTTCAGGCCCTCGACGATCGTGACCTCGGTGCCGAAGGACTTCCACGCGGAGGCGAACTCGACGCCGATGACACCGCCGCCCAGGATGATCGCGGACTTCGGCACGCGGTCCAGGACGAGGGCGTGGTCGGAGGAGATGATCCGATTGCCGTCGATGTCCAGGCCGGGCAGCGACTTCGGCACGGAGCCGGTCGCGAGCAGGATGTGGCGGCCCTCGACGCGGCGGCCGTTCACGTCGACGGACGTGGGGGAGGACAGCCGGCCCTCACCCTCGATGTACGTCACCTTCCGGGAGGCTACGAGCCCCTGCAGGCCCTTGTACAGGCCCGCGACCACGCCGTCCTTGTACTTGTGGACCCCGGCGATGTCGATGCCCTCGAAGGAGGCCTTCACACCGAACTGCTCGCTCTCGCGGGCCTGGTCGGCGATCTCACCCGCGTGCAGCAGGGCCTTGGTGGGGATGCATCCCCGGTGCAGGCAGGTGCCGCCGACCTTGTCCTTCTCGATCAGGGCGACGTCCAGGCCCAGCTGCGCCCCGCGCAGGGCCGCGGCGTAACCACCGCTGCCACCGCCGAGGATCACTAGGTCGAAAACGGTGCTGGCGTCGTTCGCCACGTCACGTCCTCCATGCATGTGCGCCGTGAGCCGGTCTTCAGTGACCGGCAGGCGGCTGGTGTCCGGCCGCTCGTTCTTCGGCCCTTCGGTGGGGCCCTGTCCTGCCGAGCCCCATCTTCGCACTTGTCAGCACACAAGGAGACGCCGGGCTGCGGTGTGAGACGCCCCACGTTCAGATGAGCCACACGCGGAGGCGCCGCACAGGGGCGCGGGGCTGTGTCTGATCTGCGGCTCCGCCGCGCGGACGCGAGGGCGGCCGACCCAAGGGGCGCGGGGAACTGCATGAACAGCCCCCACGCCCCCGCACTCGCCACACAACAGGCGAGACCGGGCTCTCAGACGGGGCTCAGCCCAGATCGCCCGCAGCCGTCAGCTCGGCCAGCCGCACCAGCGTCCGCACAGCCGTCCCCGTGCCGCCCTTCGGCGTGTACCCGAACGGCCCGCCCTCGTTGAAGGCCGGCCCGGCGATGTCCAGGTGCGCCCAGGTGATGCCCTCGCCCACGAACTCGCGCAGGAACAGACCGGCGACCAGTCCGCCGCCCATCCGCTCACCCATGTTCGCGATGTCGGCCGTGGCCGAGTCCATCCCCTTGCGCAGGTGCTCCGGCAGCGGCATCGGCCACGCCGGCTCCCCGACCTCCTCGGCGGCCTCGCACAGCGCGGCGCGGAACGCGTCATCGTTGCCCATGATCCCGAACGTCCGGTTGCCCAGCGCCAGCACCATCGCCCCGGTCAGCGTCGCCACGTCCACGATCGCGTCGGGCTTCTCCTGCGACGCCGCCCACAGCGCGTCGGCCAGCACCAGTCGGCCCTCGGCGTCGGTGTTGAGCACCTCCACCGTCTTGCCGCTGTACATCCGCAGCACGTCACCCGGACGGGTCGCGGACCCGGAGGGCATGTTCTCGGCCAGGGCGAGCCAGCCGGTGACGTTGACCTCCAGGCCGAGACGCGCGGCGGCCACGACCGCGGCGAACACCGAGGCCGCGCCGGCCATGTCGCACTTCATCGTCTCGTTGTGACCGGCCGGCTTCAGCGAGATGCCGCCCGAGTCGTAGGTGATGCCCTTGCCGACGAAGGCGAGGTGCTTCTTCGCCTTGGAGGAGGTGTACGACAGCTTGACCAGGCGCGGGGTGGCCGCGGAGCCGGAGCCGACACCGAGGATGCCGCCGTAGCCGCCCTTGGCCAGGGCCTTCTCGTCGAGCACCTGGATCTTGATGCCGTGTTCCTTGGCCGCGGCCTGGGCGATCGCGGCGAACGACTCGGGGTTCAGGTCGTTCGGCGGGGTGTTGATCAGGTCGCGGGAGCGGTTGAGCTCCTCGGACACGGCGACGGCACGCTCGATCGCGGCCTTGTACGCCTTGTCGCGGGGCTTGCCGCCGAGCAGGACGATCTCGGCGAGGGGAGCCTTGCCGTTCTTCGCCTTGGGGTCCTTGCCGTTGGCTCAGCCCTCGACCGTGACGCCCATGGAGCGGGCGGTGCCGGCGATGATCTTCTCGGCGGCGTCCAGGTCGTTGGCGTTGAGGTCGGGCATCT
>NZ_JBEXSH010000893.1:0-3671 GCF_040613555.1 Streptomyces sp. NPDC006265 | reverse complement strand
CCACACCGCTCACCTTGCCCGTGTTGCCGCTCGACGGCGAGGTCGTGCTGCCCGGCATGGTGGTCCCGGGCGAGCAGCCAGGCGACGGGGCGGTGCCAGCGGACGTGTGTGGAGTAGGGCCCGGTGCTGCCGTAGTGGCCCTCGATGACGTCGGGGTCGTCGAGCTCGTCGAAGTCGGGATCATGGCCGAAATCGCCGCGCCCGTCCGGACCGTACGGGTCGTCGTAGCGCTCGCCTCTGGTGTGGGCACGGCGCGACTCGGCCTCGGAGGCCTCGGCTCTCGCCTGTGCGGCGGCCAGGAGGCGCTCCACCGCTGTCGGCTCGTGCACCACGGCCGCGCGTACGAAGGCCTCGTCGAAGACCACGGAGGCGAACTCTTCGTCCGACACCCCGCGGTCGTGGTCGTCGTCGGGCTCCCGGCCGTCCGGAAACGGCGTGCCCCCCACGTCCTCCGGCACGAATCCAGAGTAGACCTGGGGGGTCATTTTGGGCAGACGGTACGGAAATTCATCCGCCGGTCGAGACGGCTCGCGCGGGGCGTACACGGCGCACGCGCGCCTGGGCACTCCCGTCGCGCACGCCTGCGCCATCCGGATGACCTTGCACGGTCATGCGGCTCCCCGCATACACCCGCGCTCCGGAAGAGCGCGGGTCGGCATCGTCAGCGCCGGACGTGCCCGTCGCCGGTGACGATGTACTTCGTGCTGGTCAGCTCCGGCAGCCCCATGGGGCCGCGGGCGTGCAGCTTCTGCGTGGAGATGCCGATCTCGGCGCCGAAGCCGAACTGGCCGCCGTCGGTGAAGCGGGTGGAGGCGTTCACGGCGACGGTGGTGGAGTCGACCAGCTGGGTGAAGCGGCGGGCGGCCTGCTGGGAGGTCGTCACGATGGCCTCGGTGTGGCCGGAGGTCCACAGCCGGATGTGCTCGACGGCCTTGTCCAGGGAGTCCACGACCGCGGCGGCGATGTCGTACGAGAGGTACTCGGTCTCCCAGTCCTCGGCCGTCGCCTCGACGACGGTGGCCTTGGAGTCCTTGGCGTAGGCCTGCACGCGCTCGTCGGCGTGCACGGTGACCCCGGCCTCCGCGAGGGCCTCCAGGGCGCGGGGCAGGAACTCGGCGGCGATGTCCTGGTGGACCAGCAGGGTCTCGGCGGCGTTGCAGACGCCGACCCGCTGGGCCTTGGAGTTGATCAGGATCTCGACGGCCATGTCGAGGTCGGCCTGCGCGTCGATGTAGACGTGGCAGTTGCCGGTGCCGGTCTCGATGACCGGCACGACGGACTCCTGGACGACCGTGTTGATCAGGGAGGCGCCGCCGCGTGGGATCAGCACGTCGACCAGGCCGCGGGCGCGCATCAGCTCGCGCACGCTGTCGCGGCTCTCGCCGGGGACGAGCTGGATGGCGTCGGCGGGCAGCCCGGCCCCGCCGACGGCGTCGCGCAGGACGCGCACGAGGGCGGTGTTCGACTGGTACGCCGAGGAGGAGCCGCGCAGCAGGACGGCGTTGCCGGACTTCAGGCAGAGGGCCGCGGCGTCGACGGTGACGTTCGGCCGGCCCTCGTAGATGATCCCGACGACGCCGAGCGGCACGCGGACCTGGCGCAGGTCAATGCCGTTGGGCAGCGTGGAGCCGCGGACGACCTCGCCGACCGGGTCGGGCAGCGCGGCGACGTCGCGCACGTCGGAGGCGATGGCGCGGATCCGCTCGGGGGTGAGCGTGAGCCGGTCGATCATGCCTTCGCTGATGCCGGCCTCACGGGCCTTGGCGACGTCCTTGGCGTTGGCCTCGACGATCTCGCTCGCACGGACCTCCAGCGCGTCCGCGATGGCGAGCAGCGCGTCGTCCTTCTCGGCCCGTGGCAGCGGCGCGAGGGTCGCGCCGGCGGCCTTGGCGCGGTAGGCGGCCTCGGTGACCGGGGACATGGAGTCGTACGGCGAAAGCGTGGTCATGAGGGAAAGCGTAGTGCGCCGGGCAGATCCGTTCATCGCGCGTTTCACACCCCGAGACGCCTCCCGGACCGGATCAAAACGGGTGAACTCCGACTGGCGAGGCCGGCGGCGGCCCGTACCCCTCCGCGATGCGCTGGTGGTACGTGGCGCGGTCGATGACCTCCAGGCCGACGATCTCCCAGGGCGGCAGCCCGGCGCTCTGCCGGTGCTCGCCCCACAGGCGCAGGGCGACGGCGGCCGCGTCGTGCAGGTCGCGGGCCTCCTCCCAGTAGCGGATCTCGGCATGGTCGACCGCGTACCGGCTGGTCAGGAAGAAGGGGTGGTCGTGGGCGAGCTGCTCCAGGGCGCGCCGGACCTCCGGGAGCGGGGCCTCCTTGCCGGAGACGCTGAGGGTGACGTGCCACAGCCGCGGGGTGTCGCCGGGTTCCTCGCCCTGGAACCGGTCCCCGGCCGCCACGCTCGTCAGGGCGCGCTCCTCACCGGCCGCACGGGAGCCGGCACCACCGCGGGACGCCTGAGTCCCAGGGCGCACTCGTCTCACGACGGCCTCCTTTGCACAGTGGCGCTGCTGCGGAACAGTTCCCTGGGACAAAGTTGAGCAGGCCGCAAGGGATCGCGGGGCGGTTTTGCGGAACGTCCACCACCGGGGGCGGACGTTTCGACCCATTACGGGTGCAGGACCACCAGGTCGTCCCTGTGTACGACCTCGCGTTCGTACGCGGGTCCGAGTTCACGGGCCAGTTCCCGGGTCGAGCGGCCGATGAGCCGGGGGATCTCCTTGGCGTCGAAGCTGACCAGCCCGCGGGCCACCGCGTGCCCCGTGCCGTCCCGCAGCTCGACCGGATCGCCGGCGCTGAAATCGCCCTCGACGCCGGCGATCCCCGCCGGCAGCAGCGACTTGCGGCGGTCCACGACGGCCTGCACGGCGCCGTCGTCCAGGGTCAGCGCGCCCTGCGGGGTGGAGGCGTGCTGGAGCCACAGCAGCCGGTCGGCGGAGCGCTTGCCGGTGGGGTGGAAGAAGGTGCCGGTGTCCTGGCCGGTCAGGGCGTCGGCCGCGTGGACGGCGCTGGTGAGGACGACGGGAACGCCGGCGGCCGCGGCGATCCGGGCGGCCTCGACCTTGGTGACCATGCCGCCGGTGCCGACGCCGGCCTTGCCCGTGCTGCCGATCTCGACATCCGCGAGGTCGGAGGGCTCGCGCACCTCGCCGATGCGGGAGGTGCCGGGCTTCGCGGGGTCGCCGTCGTAGACGCCGTCCACGTCGGACAGCAGGACCAGCAGGTCGGCGCGGACGAGGTGGGCGACGAGGGCGGCGAGGCGGTCGTTGTCGCCGAAGCGGATCTCGTCCGTGGCGACGGTGTCGTTCTCGTTGACGATCGGGAGGGCACCCATCGCGAGCAGCTTGTCGAGGGTGCGCGAGGCGTTGCGGTGGTGCGAGCGGCGGCTCATGTCGTCGGAGGTCAGCAGAACCTGCCCGACCCGGACGCCGTAGCGGGCGAAGGAGGCGGTGTAGCGGGCGACCAGCAGGCCCTGGCCGACGCTGGCGGCGGCCTGCTGGCGGGCGAGGTCCTTGGGGCGGCGGCGCAGGCCCAGCGGGGCGAGGCCGGCGGCGATGGCGCCCGAGGAGACCAGGACGATCTCGCGCTCCCCGCCGCCCGCCCGTCTCCCCCCACCCCCCTCAACCCAGGGCCTACGGGCCGCCCCCGGGGTTCGGACCGTGGGC
>NZ_JBEXSH010000892.1:0-3675 GCF_040613555.1 Streptomyces sp. NPDC006265 | reverse complement strand
TCCCTCGCTGCTCGGCTGGCTCGCCCCCACCGTCCAGCAGCACCTCCTGCCGCCCTCGGTCCTCCGAGCGGGACGGCCGCCGGGGGCAGGACCACACCGACGGCGGTGGCGAACGCGACCGCCGACGCCGTGTGCCCGGACGGGAACGACGCCGAGGTCGGCATCTTGACGTGCCGGTCCACCGTCACCCGGGCCGCCTCCCGGTCGGGCCGCGCCCGGCGCACCAGCCGCTTGCCGAGGAGGTTGGCGGAGGCCGATGCCACGGCGATCGCGCCGACGCCGGCGAGGGCAGCCTTGCGCGGCCGTTTGCCGGCCAGGGCCAGAGCGGCGGCGATGGCGAACGAGATCTTGGAGTGATCGGCCGCGTGCGACAGATGGCGCAGCGTCCGGTCCAGGGTCGGCGTGGGGGTGGCGGCCACCGCCGCGTAGAGGGCGCCGTCCACGGCCCTGAGATCGCCGAACACGGCGCCCAGGAGCCGGCCGGAACCGCCCGCGGAGTCCCGGGTCTTCTGGAGCGGACGGGGGGCGTCCGCGTCTGTGGTCCTCGGATCGGTCATGTGCTTCTCCCCGCAATGGCCTTCTCCAGCAAGGTACCGGCTCACGCCCGGCGCACGCTCGGCGCCCCTGCGAGCCGGTACCTCCCGGGTGCCCGGACGGCGGACCGCCACCCCGGTGAGCCGGGACACTGACCGCATGTCCTTCCTGCCACGCCGCGCCCTGCGCGCACTGGAGCGTTTCCACGCCGCCCGCCCCTGGGACCACAACGCCCGTTTCCACCGCTGGATCCTGCGGAAGCTCCCCGATCGGGTGGGCAGTGCCCTGGACGTGGGCTGCGGCAGCGGAGATCTGGCCCGGCTGCTGGCCGGCCGGGCGGAGCACGTGCACGGAGTCGACGCCGACCCGGAGATCACGGACCGGGCGCGGGATCTGACGCCCGCGGCGGCCCCGGTGACGTACGCGACGGCCGACGCGCTGACCGGGCTCGGTGATCAGTCGTACGACGTCATCACCTGCGTCGCCGTCGTCCACCATCTGCCGTTCACCCGGGCCCTCGAGACCTTCCGCGACCGTCTGGCCCCCGGCGGCACCCTGGTGATCGTCGGCGTGGCCCGGGAACGGACGCTTGTCGACCATCTGCTCGGCATCGCGTCGATACCGCTGAACATCGTCATGGCGTTGTCGAAGAACCGGGGCCGTACGGCGCCGCGCCCGGTCTCGATGACGGCCCGCACCCGTCCGGCGGACCTGACCTTCACCGAGATCGTGCGCGAGGCCCGGGCTCTCCTCCCCGGCGTCCGCCTGCGCCGCCGTCTGTTCTGGCGCTACACGCTGGTGTGGCGCGACCGCTGATCCGCCGACGCCTCAGCCGGCGGCACGGAAGGTGCGCAGCCGCAGCGAGTTGCCGACCACGAAGACCGACGAGAAGGCCATCGCCGCCCCGGCGATCATCGGGGTGAGCAGGCCGGAGGCGGCCAGCGGCAGGGCCGCCACGTTGTAGGCGAACGCCCAGAAGAGGTTCGAGCGGATGGTTCCGAGCGTGCGGCGGGCGAGCCGGATGGCGTCCGCCGCGGCCCGCAGATCGCCGCGCACGAGGGTCAGGTCGCCGGCCTCGATCGCGGCGTCCGTGCCGGTGCCCATGGCCAGGCCCAGATCGGCCTGGGCGAGGGCCGCCGCGTCGTTGACACCGTCACCGACCATCGCCACCGACCGGCCCTCGGCCTGGAGCCGCTTGACGACGTCGACCTTGTCCTGCGGGAGCACCTCGGCGATGACCTCCTCGATGCCCACCTCGCGGGCGACGGACCGGGCCACCGCCTCGTTGTCACCGGTCAGCAGGATCGGCGTGAGGCCGAGGGCCCGCAGCCGTGCGACCGCCTCCGCGCTGGTGTCCTTCACCGCGTCGGCCACCTCCAGCACCGCGCGCGCCTCGCCGTCCCACGCGACCGCGATGGCCGTGCGCCCGGCGTCCTCGGCCGCCGCCCTCGCCCCGGCCAGGCCCTCGGGAAGCCGCATCGCCCAGTCGGCCAGCAGCCGCTCCCGGCCGACGAGCACCGCGTGGCCCTCGACGACGCCCTGCACACCGAGCCCGGGAACATTGGCGAAGTCCTCGGGCGTCGGCAGCGCACCCAGCTTCTCCAGCGCCCCGTCGGCGACGGCCCGGGCGATCGGGTGCTCGGAGGAGTGCTCCAACGCCCCGGCCAGCCGCAGCACTTCGGCCTCGTCGGTGCCCTCGGCGGTGTGCACGGCCAGCAGCGTCATACGGCCGGTCGTGACGGTGCCGGTCTTGTCGAGGACGACGGTGTCGACGCGGCGAGTGGACTCCAGGACCTCCGGGCCCTTGATGAGGATTCCGAGCTGGGCGCCCCGCCCGGTGCCCACCATCAGCGCGGTCGGTGTCGCCAGCCCCAGGGCGCACGGGCAGGCGATGACGAGGACGGCGACCGCCGCGGTGAAGGCGGCCGTCAGCCCGACGCCGTTGCCCAGCCAGAAGCCCAGCGTGCCGAGCGCAAGGGCGATCACCACCGGTACGAACACCGCGGAGATCCGGTCCGCGAGCCGCTGCGCGGCGGCCTTGCCGTTCTGCGCGTCCTCCACCAGCCGGGCCATCCGGGCGAGTTGCGTGTCCGCGCCCACCCGGGTGACCCGCACGACGAGCCGCCCGCCGACGTTGACCGTGGCACCGGTGACCGGATCACCCGCGCCCACCTCCACCGGGACGGACTCACCGGTGAGCATCGAGGCGTCCACGGCGGAGGACCCCTCTTCGACCGTCCCGTCCGTCGCGATCTTCTCGCCGGGCCGGACCAGGAAGCGGTCTCCGGTCTTCAACTCCGCGACCGGAATGGTCTGTTCACCGCCGTCGGCCCGCAGCACGGTGACGTCCTTCGCGCCCAGCTCCAGCAGCGCCCGCAGCGCCGCGCCCGCCTTGCGCTTGGCGCGGGCCTCGAAGTACCGCCCGGCCAGGATGAAGGCGGTCACGCCCGCGGCGGCCTCCAGGTAGATGTTCCCGGCGCCGTTCGTGCGCTCGATGGTCAGCTCGAAGGGGTGGGTCATGCCCGGTGTGCCCGCAGTGCCGAAGAACAGAGCCCACAGCGACCACAGGAACGCGGCCGAGGTGCCCACCGAGATCAGCGTGTCCATGGTGGCCGCGCCGTGCCGCGCGTTGGTGAACGCCGCCTTGTGGAAGGGCCACGCCGCGTACGTCACGACGGGCGCCGCCAGGGTGAGCGACAGCCACTGCCAGTACTCGAACTGCAGCGCCGGGACCATCGCCATGGCGACGACGGGAACCGACAGCACCACGGCCGTGATCAACCGCTCGCGCAGCGGCCGCAGCTCGTCGGCCTCCTCGGCCGGGCCGGTCTGCCGGGCAGGGGGAGTGGGCTCCTGCGCGGTGTATCCGGTGGCCTCGACGGTGGCGATGAGATCACCGACGGAGACGTCGCCGGAGTGGCTGACCTTGGCCTTCTCGGTGGCGTAGTTGACGGTGGCGGTGACCCCGTCCATGCGGTTGAGCTTCTTCTCGACGCGGGCCGCGCAGGAGGCGCAGGTCATCCCGCCGATGGCGAGCTCCACCTCGGCCCACGAGGAAACCGACCTGGCATGGCGGGCCCTCGACGCGGGCTGGATGATCGACTACCGGTCCGACATGGTGCTCTATCACCCGACGACCGC
>NZ_JBEXSH010000891.1:0-3677 GCF_040613555.1 Streptomyces sp. NPDC006265 | reverse complement strand
GTTTTCCATCCCCGCACCCTGCGCTGTCGCCTCACTTGGGTAATCTATAAGCCGCCCCTAATTGTGGGGCTCCGCTTCTCGTCGTGCTCTGGTTGCATTTCTGGTCGCGTTTATACGCCCCTAATTCGGATGTTTCGGGTAACTGGGCCCCACTCCCGCGGCCTCGCTGATGCCGGCGCCCACCAACGGGGGAGTCCTGCCCCGTACGGCATCTGCGGATCATAGGGGTGCGACATCCTTGAAACCCGCGGCGGGTCTCCCCGCTGCCATGGTCCTGATCCCGCGAGGTGCCCCGGTATGAAGTCCCGATCGACGCTGGCGACTTGGCTGGGTGGCCTCGACGGCTCTCGCCTGGCACGCGTGCTCGAGACGAGGAGGGACGCGGCGGCCACTCCGGAGCCGCGCTCGGTGGGGGAACTGGCCGACCGCCTTCAGCGCCCGGGATCGGTAGCGCTTGCCCTGCCGCGGCTCGCGCTGCCACACCTCCAGGTGGCCGAAGCGCTGGCGGCACTGCGCGCGCCCGCGTCGCGCGATGCCCTGGCGGAGCTGCTGGAAGCGGCGGACGGCGAATCCGCCCGCGAGCTGGGCGCCGCACTGGAGGCTCTGGCCGATCATGCTCTGGTCTGGTTTGACGGCGCGGGGAAGCTCCGCATGGCCGGAGCGTTGCGGCACGCATGGGACGCGCCCCTGGGTCTGGATGCCCCGCTGGAGGAACTGCTCACGGGCACGACCTCCGACGAGCTGCGCGGCATGCTGGCGGCACTGGGCGTCAAGCCGCCGGGCACCAAGTCGCAGCGGCTGGCCGCGCTCGTGGAACACCACAGCGACCAGGAGCGCATCCTCTCCGCGGTCGCCAAGGCCCCTGCGGCGACCCGGAAGCTGCTGGAAGGCCGAGCGGGGGCTGGGCCCGCGAGGCCCGCGCGGTTCATCATGTTCGGGAGTCCGGGCCCCGATCCCGAACCGGGCGCTCGATGGGCACTGGACCGAGGACTCCTGACCCAGGACCGTCACCGCCACGGTCCGGCCCGTATGCCCGCCGAGGTGGCACTCGCGCTGCGCGGGCCCGGCTGGCACGCCCCGTTCCAACCCGTCCCGCCTCCCGTGGGATGGGTGTCCGTCGCCCCAGTGGACGTGGACCGCGAAGCGTCAGCCGCCGCCTCGGCATTCGCCGCCGGTGCCGCCTCGGTCCTGTCAGCCTGCTCGACGACCGCGCCGGCCCGGCTGAAGTCCGGCGGGATCGGTGCGCGTGAACTGGCATGGATCGGCAAGGCCGCCCAGGCCGACGACGCCGTCGTACGCCTCACCCTGGAAACCGCGTACGCCGCCGGCCTGATGGCCCGGGACGGCGACCGCGTGGCACCCACCGAGGCTTACGACGCCTGGGCGGAACAGGAACCCCCTGAGCAGTTCGCCGTACTGCTCCAGGCATGGCGGAACCTGCCGCTCACCCCCACCCAGACACGCGACGAGGACAACAAAGCACTCCCCGCGCTCGGCGGCGCACCGCCCTGCGACGGCTGTGTGCAGGCCCGCCACGGGCTGCTGGCCGCAGCCGCGCGGCTCCCGGCAGGGCACGGCGTGCGGGTCCCGTCGGACCTGGGGCCCCTGATCGCCTGGCACCGTCCGTTCGCCGACTCCTCGCCCCAGGACGGAACGCCCTTCGCCACCATGATCCGCGAGGCCGAACTCCTCGGCGTACTCGCGCGAGGTGCCCTGTCCGCCCTCGGCATCCACCTGCGGAGCGGCGACCCGGAGGCGCTGGGCGTCGAGTGCCAGCGGCTGCTGCCCTCGGCCACCACGACGGCCCGGATCGGCGCCGACCTCACCGCCGTGGTCACCGGCACACCGTCCGCGCGGCTGGCCTCGCTCCTGGACTCCGTCGCCGACCGGGAGACCAGTGGCGCGGCGTCGGTGTGGCGGTTCAGCCCCGGCAGCGTCCGCCGGGCCCTGGACGTCGGCCGCACCCACGAGGACATCACCGCGGACCTGGCCGCTGTCGCCGCCGGGCCGCTGCCGCAGCCACTGTCGTACCTGATCGCCGACACCGCACGAGGCCACGGGCGGGTACGCGTCGCCCCCGCCGCCTGCGTCCTCCACGGCGACGAGCCCGCGCTCCTGGCCGAACTCGCCGCCCACCGCAAGCTCGCCAAGCTTGGGCTGCGCCAGTTGGCTCCGACGGTGCTGATCAGCCGCAGCCCGCTCGACGCGACGCTCGACGCTCTTCGGGCCGAGGGATACGCCCCCGTCGCCGAGACCGACGAGGGAACGGTACGCATCGAGAAGCCCCGGCCTCGGCGGGCCGCCGCTGCCGTTCCGGCTCCGCGCGGCTCCAGGGCGAGGGGCGGCGGCCGGACCGCTGCCCCGAGCATGGCGAAGGGATCCGCCACCTTCGACCCGAGCGCGATGGCGACCCGGCTGCTGGCCGCCCCGGCCACGGCTCCCGAACCAGCACCGTTCGAGGGCGGAGTGCCCTTTGCCACGGATACCGAGGAGATCGTCGCAGGATGGGCGAAGCGCCTGCCGTACACCGACGTCCGCCAGCTCGCCCACGCCATCGACGCAGGTCAGGCCATCACCGTCGAGTACGTCGCCACCTCAGGCAACCGCACAGTGCGCACCCTCAGCCGCCTCGAACTCGACCCGCCCTACCTCGAAGCCTGGTGCCACCTGCGAGAAGACGAACGCGTCTTCACCCTCTCCCGCATCCACGGCGTCATGCCGACGTGAATCCATGACATCGATGAACCATGAGAGATATAGTTGTTTCCATAGTTGATATACGGGAGGTGCGCATGAGCCGGACAGTGATTGACCTCGATGACGAGCTGGTGGCAGACGTAGCCAAAGCCCTGGGCACCAGCACCAAGAAGGAGACGGTCAACACAGCCTTGCGCGAGGTACTGGAGAACAGGCGGCGGGCGCTGGCCCTGACCCGCCTGCGCGCCGCGGCCGACGAAGGCGCGTTCGATCTGACGCTCTTCGAGGACAAGCGGAACTACCGACGGTGAACGCCGCGCTCTACCTGATCGACACCAGCGCCCTCGCCCGATTCATGCGGGGCGACGCGGAGCAGTACGGCTGGGACCAGGCAGCGGCCGCCGGCCTGATCGCCACGTGCCCCATCACGGAGCTGGAGTTCTTCTACAGTGCCCGATCGGCCGCCGACCGGGCACGCGGCATCGAGGACATACGGCTGCTCTTCGGCTGGGTCCCCGTCGACGACCGCGCTTACGACCGGGCCTGGCAGGTCCAGGAGGCCCTCACCAAGCAAGGCAAGCACCGCAGCGCAGGCGCAGTCGATCTCGTTGTCGCAGCGACTGCCGAGCTGCAGGGGCTTACCCTCCTGCACTGTGACCACGACTTCGAATGCATCGCCGCAGTAACCGGCCAGCCCCTCCAGTGGTATGGCCCGGAGGGGCGTAAGTAGTCGAGCAGTGGTTGCAGTCCTGGTTGCATTCACCTCCGTCCGGGGCTGTCCAGAGGGAGGCGATGCACAGACTCCGTCGCAGGTCATGACGCCCACGACCCCCGCCGAACCCCAGTACGAACATTTGGAAAGCGTGTTGGGGGCAACCCCTCACGAGTTCGAATCTCGTACCCTCCGCCAGTGCCTCACCGGGCACGATGTCGAAGGGCCCCACCGTTCGCGGTGGGGCCCATCGACGGGTCTCAGCGCG
>NZ_JBEXSH010000890.1:0-3696 GCF_040613555.1 Streptomyces sp. NPDC006265 | reverse complement strand
GGGGGCCGGGGGGGTGGGGGCGCCCCCCCCCCACCCCCGCGCCGGGGCCCGCCCCGACCCGTCGTCCACCCACACGACGCCGCACACCCGAGAGCGATGATCATGCCTCTGACGACCACGCGCATCAGCCCGGACTGGCCCTGCCAGGTCAAGACCCCCGGCAGCTACGACTGGGAACGCTCGGCGGCCAAGTGGCTGCGCGAGCTGGTGCCCACGCGCTACGCCGGATACCCCGTGTTCATCCGCCACCCCGTCCTCCTCGCCCGGCACGCCCAGATCCAGGTCCAGAACGAGATCCGGGTCGCCCGCACCGCCCTGCAGACCGCCCGCGCCGACCTGCCCGGACTCGGCCTGCACGAGGGCGTCATCGAGCACACGATCAAGCTGTACGCGGCCGAGGTCATGCAGCTCCAGCACATCGCCCGCAGCGTCCGGGCGGTCACCCAGGCCCTCGTCGAGGCGAACCGCCAGGCGTGAGCCGGCAGGCATGACTCGCGCCGCGCGTGGCACACGCGGGGGAATGAGCACCACCGAAACCCGGCGCGGCGAGCCGGTGACCACGGTCCTGACCTGGCAGGTGCGCCCCGGCCGCGAGGAGCGGTTCGAGGAGTGGACGCACGGCATCACCCGCTGCGCCCGGCAGTTCCCCGGCAACGAGGGCGTCTCCTGGCTGACGCCCGAGGACGGCCACCGCTACCACGCGGTGCTGCGCTGGTCCGACCAGCACCGGCTCGCCGCGTGGCTGGAGTCCGAGGAGCGCGCGCACTGGCACCGGCGGATCGAGGACATCGCCACCGAGGTCAGCAGCGAACGCCAGTCGACGACCGGCATGGAAACCTGGTTCAGTCTGCCCGGCACCACCGTGCAGACCCCGCCCCGGTGGAAGATGGTCCTCACGACCTTCCTCGGCGCCTACCCCTTCACCCTGCTCATCCAGTGGCTGGTGACGCCCCACACCACCGGCTGGCCGCTGCCCCTGCGGGCCGCCGTCTTCCCGCTGGTCCTGCTGCCGTTGCTGACGTATGTGGTGATGCCGCGGCTGAGCCGGCTGCTGCGGCTGTGGCTGTATCCGCGCGACGGCAGCTGAGCAGTCCCCCGCGAGCCGGTGCGCCCCCTGGGACGTCTGGGGCGGGCGATCAGTCCGTGCGCACAAGGCGGTCTTCGAATCGGGCCGGATGTGCAATGCTCAACGCGTGACGAGCGAGCCCGTGACGCCGGCGCAGCCCGGTGCCGCACCGGACCTGGTCGAACTGGCCAAGATCGTCGCCCGGCAGCGCGCCGAGCTGGACCGGCTGCGCGACCAGGCGGCCACCTCGGCTGTCGTGGAGCGGGCCAAGGGCGCGGTGATGGCGCTGAGCGGGTGTACCGCCGACGCGGCGGGCGAGCAGCTGCTCCAGCAGGCCAAAGCCGCACGCCACACCCTGCTGGAGGAGTGCTGGATCACCCTGGGCGGCCTCGTGCCCACGCCGGCCGGCCCCGGCAGGGCGAGTGAGGTCCCCAGTGCCGACGCACCCGGCTCCGGGGCAGGGGCCCTGGAGCAGTCGGCCACGCCGGACGACGTCACGGCCGCCCTGGCCCGCCTCGGCCAGGCCCTCGTTCGGGTGATGACCCCGCACGACCTCGCCCGGTGTCTGCTGGACCATCTCGGCCCCGACATGTCGGCGGACGCGGTCCTGATCTACGCCCGCAGGCCCGACGGCAGCATCGAACTGATCGGGCACGCGGGCATCGAGGACACGCTGGCGGCCCAGTGGTGCCAGGTGCCGCCGCTGAGCGGCATGGCGGCGCTGGACGCACTGCAGGCGGGCGAGCCGCGCTGGCTGGAGGACTTCGCCGCGGACAAGCGGCAGTACCTGCTCATAGGGGACCCTCCCGACCGGTGGCGCTCCCGCGCCTGGCTACCCGTCCTCGCCGCGGGCTCGGCCGGGATCTGCATCGGTGTGCTGCGCGGGCGCGCCGGGGCGTTCGCCCCGCGCGACCGCGCCCACCTGCGGGGCGTGACCGGGCTGTGCGCCGGCCGGCTGCGCGCCTTCGACGCACCGCCCGAGCGGGACGCCGACGCCGCCACGGACGCGGTGCAGGCGCTGCTCGAGGCCCTGCCCGTCGCTGCGATGCTGCTCACGCCGCTGCCGGCCGCGACGGGCGAGACCGAGGACTTCCGGGTGGAGGCCGCGACCGCTCAGGTGGGCGACCTGCTGGGCCGGACCGGTGAGGAACCGGCCGGGCGGCGGCTGCTGGAGCTGCGCCCGGCCCTGGCGGCCGAGCCCCTGTGGCAGGGCTTTCTGCAGGTGCTGACCACCGGGAAGGCATACGAGGGCGAGCCGTTCGCGCACGAAGAGGTCGTGGCGGGCGTCGCCGAGCTGTCCCTCTACACGGCCCGGGTGGCGCCGATGGGCGACGCCCTCGTCGTCTCGTGGATCCGGCACGGCTCCTCCGACCGGCAGGAGCAGCGGCTGGCGGACCTGCAACGGCTGGGCAGTCTCGGCTGGGCGAACTGGAACCTGGCCACCCAGGAGGCCTCCTGGTCGACCCAGGTGTTCTCCCTGGTCGGCCGGGACCCGGCGCACGGCCCGGTGCGGCTGACCGAGGTTCCGGAGCTTGCGCTCCCCGAGGACACCCCCGCGCTGACGCGCGCCGTCGGTGAACTCGTCCACGACGGGCGGCCGTTCGACGTGCCGTTCCGGATCCGGACGAGCGGCGGCATCCGGCATCTGCGGCTGGTGGCCGAGGCCGTGGCCGACCGGCACGGCACGCCCGTCGAGGTGCACGGTTTCGTGCAGGACATGACCGCCCGGCGGCGCGCGGAGCTGGCCCTGGTCGAGAGCGAGCGGGCGATCCTGACGCAGCACGACGTGCTCCAGGCCGAGCGGTCCCTGGCCTCCCGGCTCCAGCACGCGCTGCTGCCGATGGCCAACCGGCCGGTGCACCTGGCCGGACTGCGCGTCGAGGTCGCCTATCTGCCGGCCCAGTCTGGTGTACACGTCGGCGGTGACTGGTTCAGTGCCATCGAACTGCCCGACGGGGACGCGCTGCTGGTGGTCGGCGACGTCGCCGGGCACGGGGTCGACGCGGTGGCCACCATGGCCCAGCTCCGGTTCACCGCGAAGGGCATGGTCATCACGGGCTCGTCGCTGACCGGGGCCCTGGCCCGGCTGAACACACTGCTGCTGCACTCGCGCGACTCCCACGCGACCGCCACGATGGTGCTGGCCCGCTACGACCCCCGCCGTCGGCGCCTGGTCTGGGCCCAGGCGGGGCATCCCCCGCCGCTGCTGCTGCGCGACGGCGAGGCGCGGTACCTGCGCCGCCCCGGCGGCATGCTGCTCGGGGCGTCCGCCACGCCGGTCTACCAGGAGGCGGAGTGCCGTCTGGACCCGGGTGACCGGCTCATCCTCTACACCGACGGCCTGGTGGAGCACCCCCCGGACAGCATCGACCGGGGCCTGGAGCAGCTCGCCGAGGCGGTGGCGGCTCCGCACGGCGACGGACCCGGCTCGCTGGGGCCGTTGCTCGCGCGGATGCTGCCGGACGTGCGGCGGGACGACGTGTGCGTGGTCGACGTCCGGGTTCCCGGGGTGCAGGACCGGTAAGGGGCGCCCCCGGCTCACGAGTCACCACGGTGTCGCCAGTACCACCACAGGCCCACGAGCGAGGCCAGGAGGAACAGGGTGGGCAGCACCAGGCCGGGGATGCGGG
>NZ_JBEXSH010000889.1:0-3704 GCF_040613555.1 Streptomyces sp. NPDC006265 | reverse complement strand
AGCAGCATCGTCTTCGGGCAGGCCCAGAATGGGTACGGCTTGGCGGCGTGCGCGGGCGGCCCAGCAGGAGTCACCGGATCAGCGGGCGCCGCCGGGCCGACGTCAACCGGCCCGGCCGAGCCGGCGGGCATCGCCGAGCCGGCCGAGGCATCCGGATCGGCGTGCGCGGGCATCGCCGAGCCGGCGTCTCCGGCCGGGTCGGCAGGCGTCCCCGGAGCGGCCTCGATGGTGTCCGCCGCCTCGTCCTGCCGTACCGCCACCGCCTTCTCCGCCAGGGCCACCAGCGGGTCGTCGCCGATCGCGCGGCCGGGCAGGACATTGGAGTTGGCCTCGGCGTCGGCGCCCGGGAAGGAGTAGGAGTGGGCCGTACCGGCGAGAGGGCCGGAGGCCGGGACGGCGACGGGCGGGGCGGCGGCGAACAGCGTGCGGGGCAGGACGACGACCGCCGCGACACCGCCCTGCTTCTGCTCGCGCAGCTGGACGCGCACGCCGTGGCGGTGGGCGAGCCGGGCGACGACATACAGGCCGAGGCCGAGACCGTCCTCGCCCTCCTGGTCGTAGGGCGCCTCCGGGTCGAAGTCGGCCAGGCGGGAGTTGAGGCGCTCCAGCCGCTCCTCGGTCATGCCGATGCCCTCGTCCTGGACGGAGAGCATGACCTCGCCGTTCTCCAGCAGCCAGCCGGAGATCTCGACGGGCAGGTCGGGCGGGGAGAACGAGGTGGCGTTCTCCATGAGCTCGGCCAGCAGGTGGGAGAGGTCGTCCGCGGCGAATCCGGCGATGTGCGCGTGCGGCGGCAGCGCGGCGATCCGGACCCGCTCGTACCGCTCGATCTCGCTGACCGCGGCACGGACGACGTCGACCAGCGGCACCGGCCCTGCGGCGTGCTGGACGTGCTCGGTACCGGCGAGGACCAGCAGGTTCTCGCTGTGCCGGCGCATGACCGTCGCGAAGTGGTCGAGCTTGAACAGCGTGGCGAGCCGGTCCGGGTCCTGCTCGCGCTCCTCCAGGTTCTCGATGACGGCCAACTGCCGCTCGACCAGACCGAGGGTGCGCAGGGCGAGGTTGACGAACGTCCCGCCGATGGCCGTGCGCAGCCGGTCCAGCTGGGCGGCGGACTCGGCGAGTTCTCCGCGCAGTTCCTCGCGCGCGTCGGCCATCTTCTGGCGCTGGCCGACCAAATGCTTGCGGTCGGACTCCAGCGTGGTGATCCGCTCGGCGAGGGCGGCGGCGTGCGCGTGCAGGGCGTTGACGGAGCGGACGGCCTGGGCGAACTCGTCGTTGCGGCCGGTGAACTTGACCGGCTCCTCGGCCGCCGGGTCCTCCGCCTCGGCTAGGCGCTTGGACCCCCGGCGCAGGACCGCGAGCGGGCGGGTGAGGCTGCGGGCCATGCCCGTGGCGACGCCGACGGCGAGCAGCATCAGGGCGCCGAGGACGGCGATGCGGAGCTCCAGCGCGGTGACGTCGTCGTCGCGCAGCGCCTCGAGGTCCTTGGTGCGCCGGTCGTAGAGGGCCGACTCCACGCCGCGCATCAGGTCGACGCGGGCGGACAGGGCCGCGTCCAGTTTCTTGGGGCTGGCGGTGAGGTCGCTGCGGGAGAGCGTCGGCTGGTCGGTCAGGGTGGCGAGGTACTTGTCTGCGGAGTTGACGTCGGTGCCGGTGACCGTGGAGTCGAAGGAGGCTCGGGCCGGTTTGGGCGCGGTGCCGCGGAAGTCGGCCAGCGCCGCGTCGGAGCGCAGCCGGGCCTGCTGGGCGGCGGCGCTGAGGGCGTCGCGCTGCCGGGTGTCGGCGTCCGAGGAGGTGGAGGTCTCCGTCGGCAGGCCGGTGACGGGGTCGATGACCGTTCCGATGCTGCGCGGCACGCTCAGCGCGGCGAGCAGCAGGCCACGGGCCGCGGCGGCCTGCTGGACGGCCGAGTCCAGCTCGGCCAGGGCGTATCCGCCTTCGCCCGCGCGCGGCGGTGTCTGCTGTGCCAGCTGCTCGGCGAGCCCGTGGAGTTCGGTGATGGCGGTGGAGTACGCCTGATGCGCTTCGAGGGCGCTGCTCTTGCCGGTGAGCGCCGCCCTGCGCACGGCCGCTATGCCGTCGAGGTCCGAGCGGAGCGAGGCGGGTGTGTCGGTGTCGGCCCGCAGTTCCTCGACCTGCCGGTCCACGCGGGCGCTGCGCTGCTCGGAGGGTGCCTTGGACTTGGGGCGACCGGCCGCGATGTAGGAGGTGACGTCGTCACGTTCGTCGGCGAGGGAGTGCGCGAGGGCGAGGGCGTCCTGCGTCTGCTCCGCGAGCGTCACCAGTTCCTGGGAGTCGTGGAGCTGCCCGGAGGCCGCGAGGACGGACGGCGTGCCGGCACCCGCGATGGCCGCGGCGACCACGGCCACGGCGACGATCAGCCGGTTGCGTACGTGCGTGGGGCGGCCCTTGCCGGTGGAGGGCGTCGGCTCGGCGCCCTGAACGGGGTCCTTCTGCTTGCCTGTGCGACGAGGCCGCGTCTTCTGCACCGGTGCTCGCATTCCTGACTCGTGAACCCTTGGGCCCGGATGACGCTCCGTCAACTGGTGCGTACTCCCGGTACACTTCCCCGACCCTCCCAGCGCCGGTGGGCAGCGCACGCGCATCACCTGACCCGCCACCCGAAGGAGTGAACCCCGGACGGGAGTTGAGGGGCAAGTTCCGCAGGACTTTGCAGCGGCCTTGCGGGGCACGCCGGTTGGACGACAGCGACGACCGATGGCAGTATTCGCCACCACGCCTTCCCGGAACAAATCATTCCAGCCCAAACCCGGCGCCTGACCTGCGCGGCTGTGCCGGTACGGCAACCATTGGCAGCCTTCTGCGGGCCGCGTGAAGGGCTCGTGCAGACTGGCCGGATGCGTACTGAACTCGCCTCGGAGCCCGGAGACGCCGACCGCCCCAACGAAGACTTCGCCAGTGTCGGACTACCGGCCTCGGGGCAGGGCGGTTCGGTCGTCGTCCTGGACGGGGTCACGCCACCGGAGACGGGGACGGGCTGTCTGCATTCCGTCCCCTGGTTCACCGCACGCCTCGGTGGAGCACTGACCGAACTGACCGTTTCACTCCCGGATGTCCCCCTGGTCGACGTCTTGTCCCGTGCCATCGCGCGTACCTCCGAGGCCCACGCCGCAACCTGTGACCTTTCTCACCCTCGGACTCCCCAGGCCACGGTGGTCGCGGCCCGCTGGAATCCGAGCACGGTGGAGTACCTGGTCCTGTCGGACTCGGCTCTCCTGCTGGAGTCCCCGGACGGCGTGGTGACGTCCGTCCTCGACGACCGGCTGGCCCTGCTCCCCCGCTCGGCGCTGGCGACGGACGCCCAGGTGGACGCCACGCTCCGGAACATGGAGGGCGGCTTCTTCACGGCGGCGGCCGACCCCTCGGTGGCGGCCCGGGCGGTGACCGGAACCGTGCCCCGCGGTGAGGTGCGTGCCCTGGCCGCGCTGACGGACGGCGCGACCCGCTGGGTCGAGCGGTTCGAGGAGGGCGACTGGACGGACTGCTTCCACCTGGTCCGCAAGGAGGGTCCCCAGGCGCTGGTGGACCGCGTCCGGGCACTGGAGAGGACGGACGCCGCCGTGACGTTCCTGGGCCCGAGCAAGCGGCACGACGACGCGACGGCCGTGTACGTCGAGTTCTAGTGCCGCGGCAGGCAACGTTTGCCCGTTGAGGAGCGGCGTTTGGTGCGTGCTCTCGGC
>NZ_JBEXSH010000888.1:0-3709 GCF_040613555.1 Streptomyces sp. NPDC006265 | reverse complement strand
ATAGGGCCGAGGCGCGGCCGCCGGGGGGGGGGGGGGGGCTGAGGGGGGCGGGGGCGGGGGGGGCCCCGGCGCGGGCGCCCCACACCCCTGTTTGACTCGCCGTATGACCAGTCACGGGGGACGGCGCAGTCAGGCCGAACGCGACGCGATCACCGTCGAGATCGGGTACGCGTTGTGCAGTGCGGCCTTCGCCGCGGCGGTGGTGTTCGGGGCCGTGGCCGGGCCGGCGCTGCTCTTCGACCTGCCGGACACGGCCGAGCGCCTGCTGCTGCGCGCCGGTGTCGTGCTCGCGCCGGTCCTCTTCGTCGCGCGGGTCGTCAGTGTCCTCGTCCGGTTCCGGACGGCGGATCAGCCCAGCCAGCCCGGCCGCACCAGACCCGACTCGTAGGCGAGCACAACCAGTTGGGCCCGGTCGCGGGCGCCGAGTTTCACCATCGTGCGGCTGACGTGGGTCTTGGCGGTGAGCGGGCTGACGACCAGGCGGCGGGCGATCTCCTCGTTGGACAGGCCGATCCCGACCAGGGCCATCACCTCCCGCTCCCGCTCGGTGAGCCGGGCCAGGGCGCCGGCCGCCGCCGGTTCCTTGGAACGGGACGCGAACTCGGAGATCAGCCGCCGCGTCACACCCGGCGACAGCAGTGCGTCACCCGCCACCACCGCCCGGACGGCGCGCAGGAGTTCCTCCGGCTCGGTGTCCTTGACCAGGAACCCGGAGGCGCCGGAGCGGATCGCCTCGAAGACGTACTCGTCGAGCTCGAAGGTGGTGAGCATGACGACCCTGACGTCCTCCAGGCCGGGATCGCCGGTGACCTGCCGGGTCGCGGCCAGGCCGTCGAGGGCGGGCATGCGGATGTCCATCAGGACGACGTCCGGGCGCTGTTCTCGGATCCGCCGCACGGCCTCCTCGCCGTCGGCGGCCTCCCCGGCCACCTCGATGTCGGGCTGCGCGTCGAGCAGCGCCCGGAACCCCGCCCTCACCAGTGACTGGTCGTCGGCCAGCAGTACGCGGATCAACGGTCCTCCTGTGTCGGTCCGGGGGACGGGGCGGCGGATGCCGTCAGCGGCAGCACGGCGAGCACCCGGAAGCCTCCGTCCGGCCGGGGGCCCGCCTCGATGGTGCCACCCAGGGCCGCGGCCCGCTCCCGCATCCCGGCGAGTCCGTTGCCACTGCCGCCCGCGTCGTCCCCGGTCGCGGGCCCGTCGTCGTCCACCCTCAGCCGCAACACGCCCCGATCGCGCACCAGGTGCACCCGCGCGTACCGCGATCCCGAGTGCCGGACGACGTTGGTCAGGGCCTCCTGGACGATCCGGAAGGCGGCGAGGTCCGTGCCGGGGGCGAGGCTCGGCGGCTCCCCCTCGACGTCCACCGTGAGGCCCGCGCTCGCGGCCTGCTCCACCAGTTCGGGCAGCCGGTCGAGCCCGGGCGCGGGGGCGCGCGGCGCGTCACCGGGGGTACGCAGGGTGTCGAGCACCTGGCGCACCTCGCCGAGCGCCTCCTTGCTCTGGTCCTTGATCGTGGTGAGGGCCGTGCGGGCCTGCTCGGGGTCGGTGTCGAGGAGCGCGAGGCCTACCCCGGCCTGCACGTTGATGACGGAGATGCTGTGGGCGAGGACGTCGTGCAGCTCCCGCGCGATCCGCAGCCGCTCCTCATCGGCCCGCCGCCGCGCGGCCTCGGCCCGTTCGGTCCGTTCCCGGACCCACTGTTCGCGCCGGACGCGGAACAGCTCCGACACCGCCGCGATCGCCACCACCCAGGTGGCGACCACGATCTCCTCGCCCCAGGAGGCGGCGGAGTCCCCGGACGGCGGCAGCCACCGGAAGAGCCAGTGCGCCACCAGGACGTGCCCGGCCCAGAGCATGCCCATCGCGGCCCACGCCGCCCGGCGGTGCCCGGCGACGATCGCGCTGAAGCAGGCCAGGGCGACGGTGAAGAGCACCGGCCCGTAGGGATACCCGGCCCCGAGATAGACCATGACGGCGGCCGCCGTGCCGAACACCACGGCCACCGGATACCGCTTCCGCCACAGCAGCAGCCCGCCGGCCACCAGCAGCAGCGCCCGCGCGAAGAGATCCAGCTCCGCCCGCTCGCCCTGCTGCCCGTGGGCGGCGAAGTTCGACCCGACCAGGACGAACGCGGTCACGAGGACCGTGGACCGCCAGGGCCATCGCGGCTCCCGCCCCTCCCACCGGTCCCACCACGCGGGCCCGTGCCGCCACCACCGCGGCGAACCGCCCCGCGCACGCTGCTCGTCCATACCGGCCACGCTAGACGCCGTGCTGCCGCGGCCACGTCACCCCGGCGTGGTGATCACGCGTACTCCCCGGGAAGTACGCCCGTTCACCGGGCCGGTGACCTACGGGGACTCGGGAACCAGCCCGACCCCGCGGGCGAGCTGTCCCACCGCGTGCCGGAAGAACGCCTCCCGGTCCTCCACCACCCGGTTGAACTGGCCGAACAGCTCGAAGCCGACCAGCCCGTACAGCTGGGCCCAGGCCGCGACGAGTGCGGTCACGACCGCCGGGGGAAGATCGGGGGCGAGGTCGGCGGCCATGCGTTCGGCCTCCGGGCGGAGGTCGTCCGCCAGCGAGGGCCGGGCGAGATCCGGGCTCCGGTGTGCGTCGCGGGCGATACCGATGAGCAGGAGCCCGACGCGGGCGGCGGCCGGGACGGTGGCGTCGGGGGCCGTGTAGCCGGGGACGGGCGAACCGTAGATCAGCGCGTACTCGTGGGGATGGTCCAGCGCCCAGCCGCGCACCGCCTCGCAGACCGTGATCCAGCGCTCGAAGGGGCCGGCCGCCGCCTCGTGGGCCGCCTCGGCGCTCTCGCCGAGGGAGTCGTAGGCGTCGACGATGAGAGCGGTCAGCAGGTCGTCCCGGCTTGGGAAGTAGCGGTACAGCGCGGAGGAGACCATGCCCAGCTCACGGGCCACCGCCCGCAGGGAGAGCCGGGCGGCACCCTCCGCCGCGAGCTGTCTGCGGGCCTCGTCCTTGATGGCCGCCGTGACTTCGATCCTGGCCCGGGCACGGGCGCCCTGTGCGGTGCTCATGCCGGGCAGTCTCCCACGAAAGCAGAGCAGTGCACACATGCGAGAGCAGTGCTCTTGCCTTGACGCCCGGGCCTCGTGCAGACTGACACCAGAAGGAGCGAGAGCAGCGCTCACGGAAGAGAGCACCGCGTCGCAGCCACCCGAGGGAGCCCCATGTCCACGCACGTCCAGAAGCCGGGCTGGTTCACCGTCAACGTCTTCAACCGCTTCGTGGCCTGGCTGACCCGCCGCGGCGTCAGCGTCTGGGGCTCCCGCGTCCTCGCCGTCCGCGGCCGCAAGAGCGGCCAGTGGCGCACCACCCCGGTCAACCTGCTGACCCTGGACGGCAAGCAGTACCTGGTGGCCCCCCGCGGCCATGTGCAGTGGACGCACAACATGCGCGCCGCGGGCGGCGGCGAACTGCACCTCGGCAAGCATGTGGACAGCTTCACCGCGGCCGAGGTCGGCGACGACGACAAGACCCCGATCCTGCGCGCCTACCTCAAGCGATGGAAGGCGGAGGTCGGGGTCTTCTTCAACGGAGTCGGCCCCGACTCCCCGGACGACCAGCTGCGTCGCATCGCCCCGGACCACCGGCGGAAGGCCTGCATCTGCTTGGCCGACCGGCCATCCGCCAGCCCGACCAGCCCATCCCGCTGATAGCGCTGCCGCCGCTGCTTGAC
>NZ_JBEXSH010000887.1:0-3712 GCF_040613555.1 Streptomyces sp. NPDC006265 | reverse complement strand
CGGCTCAGCTGGCTGAAGGGACCGAAGTCCGGTCCGTACAGGTAGCCCCACATCAGCGCGGCGACCACGCTCGGGCCAGCAGGGCGTCGGCCCGCTCCCGGCCGGCCGCGTCGAGACCCTCGTACAACTCCTCCCGCGGCAGCGGCCCCTCGGCCAGCCGGAGCAGGACCGTACGCAGCGGGCCGCGCACCGGGCGCAGGACCAGGGAGGTGACGGGCCCCCTCAGCAGCGCCGTGCCCGTGCCGTCGTCGAACGTCACCCGCACATCGGTGCGCAGCGCCCGGGCGGCGGACCCGGGGGGTTTCTCGGTGATCGCTTTCGTGCCTGCGGGATTCATCGGGCCTCCGGTACACAACTCGCGTGGGCGGACCTGTCGAAATCCACTCTGCGGCCCGCTACACCGGCTCCCCCCTCACCGGCCGCACCGAATGACAGTCGCCATTCCCGCTCGTGACCGGGGTCATGGAAGGCATGACAGATGACAGGGGCGGACTGCAATCGCTCGGACATCCGGCACCCGAAGCGCATGCTCGGAACAGGAATTCTCTCCCCAACTCACCGACAGTGAAGGAAAACCTCGTGTTCAGTCGTCGACATGCGATACGTCTCGGTCTCACCACCGGCGCCGTCGGCGCGGTCGGCGCGGCGGGCGGGGTCTTCCGGACGCTCACCGCCGGACAGCCGGCCGCGGGCGCGGCGGCCGGGAAGGCCGCACCGGCCGGCGCGGCAGCCGTCCCGGTCGAACCCTTCTCGCTGCCCCTGACGACCCCGCCGGTCCTGGCCCCCTACCGCCGCACCAGGACCGCCGACCACTACCGGGTCACGATGCGCCGCGCCGGCGTGGAGATCCTGCCCGGCACCCGCACCGACGCCCTGACCTACAACGGCTCGTTCACGGGCCCCACCATCCGCGCCCGCACCGGCCGCACCACCGTCGTCCAGCAGGTCAACGCGCTGGACATGCCGACCTCGGTGCACCTGCACGGCGGCAACAACCCGGTGGCGCACGACGGCGGGATGATGGACACCATCGCCCCCGGCCGCAAGCGGACCTACGTCTACGAGAACAAGCAGCCCGGCGCCACCCTGTGGACGCACGACCACGCCCACCACATGGAGTCCGAGCACGTCTACCGGGGCCTGTCGGGCCTCTACCTGCTGCGCGACCCCGCCGAGGACCGGCTGGGCCTGCCGTCCGGGAAGTACGACATCCCGCTGGTCCTGCGCGACGCGCACTTCGACGCAGGCGCGCAGATGGTCTACACGATGGACGACGCGGAGAACCGCACGACCATCCTGGTCAACGGCCGCCCCTGGCCCCACCTCAAGGTCGAGGCCCGCAGGTACCGCTTCCGGCTGGTCAACTCCTGCAACCTGCGCATCTTCATCCTCGCGTTGTCCGACGGCTCGGCCACCCAGCACCCCGTGCGGCAGATCGGCACCGACGGCGGCCTGCTCGCCGCGCCCGCCGAAACGCCCGTGCTGGTCCTGTCCCCGGGGGAGCGCATCGACTTCGTCGTCGACTTCTCGAAGTACGCCCCGGGCACCAAGCTCACCCTCGCCAACATGCTGGGCCCCGGCCCCACCGGACTCGTCGGCCAGGTCATGCGGTTCGACATCGGCGAGCGCACCGCCGACACCAGCAGGGTGCCGGACACCCTCGCCACGCTGCCGGCCCTGCCCAAGCCGACGGTGGAGCGCAGCTTCGAGCTCTCCATGGACGAGCCCGGCTCCGGCGGCCACCAGGCCTACATCAACGGCAAGACCTTCGACCCGGACCGCATCGACACCCACATCGAGTGGGGCAGCACCGAGGTGTGGACGGTCACCAACAAGAGCGCCACCGTCCCGCACAACTTCCATACGCACCTGGTGCAGTTCCGCATTCTCGAACGGGACGGGCAGCCGCCCTATCCGGCGGAGACCGGGTGGAAGGACACCGTGCTGCTCTTCCCCGGCCAGACGGCGAAACTCCAGCTCACCTTCGATTCGCACCGCGGTGTCTATCCGTACCACTGCCACATGATCGACCACAGCGCCATGGGAATGATGGCCCAAATGAAGATCGCCTGATTTCCGGAAACGCTTCTTCCTGAAAGTGTTCCGTGATTCCCGGAAACATCTCCTGATGTCCGGAGAGGAGGACCATGACCACCGAAGCCATTCCCCGCCCCTATGCGCGCCGCGTCCTCGCGGCGCTGGGCAGGGACCCGACCCGTATCGTCCTGCACCGGCCGGAACGGACGGTGACGGCAGGCGAGTTGCGCGCGTCCGTCCTGGGCAGCGCAGCGCTCCTGCACTCCCACGGCGTCCGCCCCGGCACCACCGTCGCCGTCCTGACCGGCCCCAACCACCCGTTGATGCTCAGCGCCCGCTACGCCGTCCATCTCCTCGGCGCCACCTCCGTCTACGTCCGCTCGATGAACCCGCGCACGGACACCGAGACCTTCTCGGTCGCCACCCAGACGGGGCTCCTGCGTGACCTCGGGGTGTCCCTGCTGCTCGTGGACGACACCGACGAGGAGAGCACGGCCCGCGGGAGATGGCTGGCGCGGCGACGGCCCGGCCTGACCGTGCGGGCGATCCCGCGCACGGCCGACGGGCACGACACCGTGCCGCCGGCCCCGCCACCGCACCCCGACGACCTGGCCGTCGTCGACTTCACCAGCGGCAGCACCGGCCGGCCCAAGATGGTCGCCCAGCGCCACGGCACCCGCGAACACCTCGTCCACCGGCTGGCCTCCGGCCTCGACCCCCGGGGCCCGGCGACCCTGCTGTCGGTCACGCCGGTCAGCCACACGACGGCACCCATGGCCGACGCCGTGCTGTGCTCAGGCGGCACGATCGTCCTGCACGACGAGTTCGACGCCGACACGACACTGACGGCCATCGCCGAACTGGGCGTCACCGACGTCTACTTGGCGGTGCCACACCTCTACCGCCTGCTCGACCACCCGCTGGTCACCTCGTTCGACCTGTCCTCGCTGCGCCGCATCACCTACAGCGGCACCCCGGCCGCCCCCGAGCGGGTCCGGCAGGCGGTCCGGGTCTTCGGCGACGTCCTCATCCAGGTGTACGGCACCACGGAAGCGGGCGGCATCAGCAGCCTCACACCGCTCGACCACCGAGAACCCGAACTGCTGGGCTCGGCCGGCCGGCCCTTCCCCTGGGTGCGCGTGGAGATCCGGGCACCCGAGTCGGGCACCCCGCTGGGCCGCGGCCGGACCGGCGAGATCTGGGTCAACTCGCCCACCGTGTCCGCCGGTTACCTCGACGACGCGAAGCTGACCCGGGCGACCTACCGGGACGGCTGGCTGCGCACCGGCGACCTCGGGCACTGGGACCGCTACGGCTACCTCCGGCTCGACGGCCGGGTCGGCGACGTCATCAAGCACGGCGGCCTCAAGCTCGACCCGGCCGCCATCGAGGCGGCGCTGCTCCAGCATCCGCAGGTGCGGCAGGCGGCGGTCTTCGGTGTACGCGACGAGGACCTGGTGGAGCAGGTCCACGCCGCCGTCGAACTCCACTCCGGCGTCGGCCACACCTCCTGCGACCTGCGCGGCTACGTGGCCGCGACGCTCACCCCGGAGCACGCTCCGGTCGACGTCTCGGTCTGGCCCGAACTCCCCCTCACCCCGTCGGGCAAGCCCGACCGGGCCAGACTGCGGGAGGTCACCGCACCGGTGCGGGCCCGGCCCGGGGGGTCGGGGCC
>NZ_JBEXSH010000886.1:0-3719 GCF_040613555.1 Streptomyces sp. NPDC006265 | reverse complement strand
GACGTGGCCGCCGGACCCAACTGACACAACGCCCTCACCGACGACTCAACCGGATCCGTGTCGAGGCGCTCTCCGGGATATCCGAGGAACTATACGAGCTTCTGATCAAGGGACAGGTCGAGGAGTACCGGAGCCGGGCGTACGAGTTGCCCGACACCTACCCGACCAGCACCACAGCCACGCTCTGGGGTCCCGTTTCCTTCGGCAACGACGGTACGGTGATGGCTCTGCGCGTGCTGCCGATGAACGAGACGTAGTTCCAAGGGATCCAGCGTTTCCAGCCTGGGCCATCCGCTCGCCGTCGGCCTTGGGCCTGTGGGGCTCGTGCCGAGAGACCAGGACACTCATCTCGCCTGGTGCCTATAGGTTTGGTCAGTGATGAGCCTGCCGCTTGGGGAGTGCCTGCTCGGCCCAGATGACCTTGCCGTCGGTCGTCTGCCGCGCGCCCCAGCCCTGGCACATCTGGGCGACGAGGAGCAGGCCGCGGCCGCCCTCGTCGTAGGTGCGGGCCCGGCGCATGTGCGGGGCGGTGGTACTGCCGTCCGACACCTCGCAGATGAGGGTGCGGTCGTAGATCAGCCTGAGTTCAATGGGTGGTTCGGCGTGCCGGATGGCGTTGGTGACCAGCTCGCTGACCACCAGCTCGGTCACGGACACGCACTCGTCGAGGCCCCACTCGGCCAGTTGTCTGCACGCGTTCTTGCGTGCCAGGGCGACCGCGGCCGTGTCCGGTGGTACGTCCCAGGTCGCCACGTGGAACGTGTCGAGGGCGCGGGTGCGGGCCACGAGCAGGGCCACGTCGTCGGCCGGCCGTTCCGGAAGCATGGTCCGCAGCAGCGTTTCGCAGGTGCTCTCGAGTGAGGTACCGGACCGCCGCAGCACCTGGAGGAGACTGTCCATGCCTTCGTCGATGTCACTGAAGCGGGACTCGACGAGACCGTCGGTGTACAGCGCGAGGATGCTGCCTTCGGGCAGCTCCCATTCGATGGCCTCGAAGGGCAGACCGCCGAGACCCAGGGGAAGTCCCGCGGGGACGTCGAGGAAGTCCACCGTGCCGTCCGGTGTGAGCAGCGCCGGGACGGGATGCCCTGCGCGGGCCATGGAGCAGCGGCGGGAGACGGGGTCGTAGACGGCGTACAGGCACGTGGCGCCGATGTCGCCGCCGTTGTCCGCCCCCGCGTCCAGGTGACTGACCAGATCGTCCAGGTGGGTGAGCAGCTCGTCGGGAGGGAGGTCGACATCGGCCAGGGTCCGGACGGCCGTCCGCAGCCGCCCCATGGTCGCGGAGGCCTGGATGCCGTGGCCGACGACATCGCCGACGACTAGTGCGACGCGGGCGCCGGACAGCGGGATGACGTCGAACCAGTCGCCGCCCACCCCAGCCCGTGTGCTGGCGGGCAGGTAGCTGGAGGCGACATCGAGGGCCGACTGTTCGGGGAGTCGTTGCGGCAGGAGACTGCTCTGCAGGGTGAGCGAGGTGGCGCGCTCCCGGGTGAATCGGCGGGCGTTGTCGATGCAGAGGCCGGCTCTGTCGGTGATCTCCTGGCCGAGCAGCAGGTCGTCCTGTTCGAAGGGCTCCGGGCTGCGGTGGCGGGAGAAGGTGGCCACGCCCAGCGTGAGGCCGCGCGCCCGCATGGGCACGGCCAGTACCGAATGGAAACCGAACCGCCGCATCCGTTCCCCCCGCTCGGGGGTCTGGCGCAGCACGTGCTCCATGGCGTCACGTGTGACCTGCTGGATCAGCGGCCGGCCGGCGGCCAGGCACTCGGCCGCCGTTGACTTGTCCGGGTAGACGGCCACGGTCCCGTTCGGAACCACGGCCTCGGGGCAGCCCTCGAGAACCGACTGGTGGGCGACGCGGCGCAACCGCACGGGACCGTGAGGGGCACCCGAGGGCGGGTCCTCGCCGTCGTCGATGGACGGCAGCAGGTCGACGGTGACGAAGTCGGCGAGCCGGGGTACGGCCACGTCGGCGAGTTCCTGCGCGGTGCGTACCAGGTCGAGCGTGCTGCCGATGCGCAGGCTGGCCTCGTTCAGCAGGGCCAGCCGCTGCCGGGCCATGTGCTGCTCGGTCATGTCGTGCGCCGAGAGCAGCACTCCCTGGGGCAGGTCGTCGCCCGCCCGTACCAGGGAGAGCGAGACGGTCCACACGCTCGGGCGCTCATGGCCCGCGAGCTGCAGCGATACCTGGAGGTCCTGCCGCTCCCCGGTGTCCAGCGCACGCCGCATGGCCTGCTCAGTGCGATCGGCCTGCGGGTGGTGCACGATCTCCGAGACCCGTAGTCCGCGCATCGCCTCCTCGGGCAGGCCGATCACCCGTTCCATGTCAGTGTTGGCCCTGACCAGCCGCAAACCGGTGTCGTACAGCGCCGTCGTGCAGGTGGACTGGGTGAAGCTCTGCCTGAGGAACACATCGTCGTCGGGACTCACCCGGAGGCTGCTGACCGGCGTGAGCAGCAGCCACTCGCCGTGGCCGTCCTCGTCCTGCCGGAGGTGAGCCAGGAGGTTCACGGTCAGCGCGTGTCCCTCGCGGTGCAGTAGCGTCGCCCGTCCACTCCACCTGGGGAGCGTGAGCAGGGAGCTCAGGGCTTCCGGTGGGAGACCGTCGGCGAGAAGCGCGGCCCCCGGCCGGCCGACCACTTCCCAGGCCCCGTACCCGAGCAGCCTATGTGCCCCGTCGCTCCATGCCGTGACGATGCCGCGCTCGTCCACGACGGCCTTCGCGGTGGCCGCATCGTCGACGAAGCCCTCCGACGAGTCACCGCCGCCCTCGCCTGGGGCGGACGCAGATCTCGCCATGGCGCCTCCACCCGCCTCCACCCGCCTCACTCGAGAGGCATTCTTACTGTTTTCGCTTAGATATATACCAAGAATGACAGATACCCCCTACCCGGGTTGAATTGCCAGGAAAGATGAAACGGTTGCGCGGAAGGCCGCGGACCGCATCCACCGACCGGGGCGGAGGGCATGACCATGACTGTCACCGGTGAGCTGACCTGGCCGGACGCGGCCGAGTGGACCGGGCGCATCTACAGCGAGGGCTGGCGGAACGCCGAGGGCGGCACCCGTCCGGTGATCGAACCGGCCACCGGCGAGCGCCTCGCGGAGGTGGGCGTGGCCTCCCCGGCGGATGTCGCACGGGCCGGCGCCCGGGCCGCCCGGGCCGCGCCGGAATGGGCGGCGACCACGGTAGCCGAGCGGGTCGACGTGCTGATACGCGCTGGTCACGCCCTGCGGGAGCACAGTGCGGAGGTCCGTGAGTGGATCGTCCGGGAGTCGGGGGGTGTCCCGGCCAAGGCCGACTACGAGATCGCGGCCGGACTCGCGCAACTGCAGCAAGCGGTCGGGCTCACGTCGCTGCCCCGGGGCGAGGTCCTCGCCCCGCAGGTGCCCGGCGGGACGAGCCTGGCGTGGCGGGTTCCCCTGGGGGTGGTGGGGGTCATCACCCCGTGGAACGCGCCCCTGCTCTTCGCAATGCGTGCCCTGTTGCCGGCGCTGGCCCTCGGCAACGCCGCGCTGCTCAAGCCCGACCCCCTCACCCCTGTGTCCGGCGGCGTTCTCGTCGCGCAGCTGTTCCGCGAGGCCGGACTGCCCGACGGCGTGCTGCACGTCCTTCCCGGCGGAACGGAGACCGGGCGTGCGGTCGCCGCCGACCGGCACGTCGCGATGGTCTCGTTCACCGGCTCCACCCCAGCCCGGCGCGTCGTGGCAGATCGGTA
>NZ_JBEXSH010000885.1:0-3726 GCF_040613555.1 Streptomyces sp. NPDC006265 | reverse complement strand
GGAAGCCCTCGTACTGGACGTACTCGGGGTTTCGGCCGGTGCGGCGAGTGCGGGTACCCCCTGCTCGAGCGGAGTCGAGAGCTTGGGGGAGCGTGCCGGGCGTCGTGACGGGGCGAACGTTGCCTGCCGCGGCACTAGGGGCGGCACGGGTGGGTGCAGCGGCATCCCGCTCCGCCGGGCAGCGAAACGCCCCGCCCCCACCCCCAACGCCGAGCACCCCTCAAGAACCGTCCACCGCAGAACGCCACGCCGAGACCATCTCCGCGGACACCGGCTCGCCCCACCCCCTAGGCCGAGCCGCCCCGCCGATGTGAAACCCGTCCACCCCGGCCTTCAGCAGCACCGGCACATGCTCCAGCCGCAACCCGCCCCCCACCAGCAACCGCTGCTCATACCCCGGCTCCCCCGCCCGCCCCGCCTCCGAGAGCAGCACGGGCAGCCCCTCATCGACCCCACCCGAAGCCCCGGCCGTCAGGTACGTGTCCAACCCCGGCATCCCGTCCAGCTGCTTGCGCAGGGCGTCCCGGTCGGAGGCCCGGTCGATGGCCCGGTGGAACGTCCAGGGGCACCCGTCCAGAACGGCGACCACCCGCTCCACGGCCGCGAGATCAACCGCGCCCCCTCCGTCGAGGAAGCCCAGCACGAACTCCGACGCCCCGGCCTCCCGCAGCTCCGCAGCCGTATCGGCGAGCCGTCCGACATCCCCCGCCGCGAACCCGTCGGCCGACCGCAGCATCACCCGCAGCGAGATGTCGACCGCCCCGCGGATCCCGGCGACGGTGGCGGCCGACGGCGAGAGGCCGTCGGCCGCCATGTCGGTGACCAGCTCGAGGCGGTCCGCGCCTCCCGCCTGGGCGGCGACCGCGTCCTCGACCCCGAGGGCGATCACCTCCAGGACTGCACGCTTGCTCATGGGGCCCCTTCGTCGGCATGCGTCGGCGTTCGATGACAGGTCTAGTCCAATCAAGACTACGCTGCCCATCCGCGCCGCCTCCGACGCCCCGGGGGGCGGACTCAACCGAAGATGTTCAGCTCCTTCGCCTCCACCCCGGCCAGCTCGAACGCCGGCACCCCGTCGACCGGCCGCCCCGCGTAGAGCCGTACGAGCGTCGGCCCGTCCCCGATGAAACGGCCCGGGGGCCGCTCCCCGCCGCTCTCCCCGAGCCGTAGCGGCTCGTCCAGGTCGTCGAGGTCGGCGTGCAGCGCCACGTGCCCCCGCTCGCGGGTGATCCGCGCGAGCAGCGCGAGCGCGTCCGGCAGCCCGGCCCCGCCGTACGCCCCCGGCTCCCCGAAGGCCTCGCGCACGTCACCGGCGTGCACCCACTCCCCGAGGGCGAGACGGTCCAGCTTCCCGCCGGCCCCGGCGATCACGGGCCCGGCCGCGCCCATGCCCCGCTCCAGCTCGTCGACGATCTGCGCGTCGCTCCAGCCGGCCCGCTCGGCGATGTCCCGGTCGTTGGACTCGGGCGAGAACACGCCCTCCTCGAACCTGCCCTCCGCCACCCGGGTGAGCGCGGCCGAGCAGTGCGCCAGCACGTCCCGCACCGTCCAGCCCGGACACGCGGCGACAGGCAGCGCGAAGTCCTCCCCGGCCCGGCCCCGCAACAGCGGGATCAGCGCCTCACGCTCGATCGTCAGCAACCGCCCGGGCTGCTCGGGGTCCCGTACATCAGGAACATCAGCAGGAGTCGTCATGCCCCCACGCTAGGTGCCCGACCCCGCTCAGCGGGAGAATGCCCCCATGTCCGACCTCGACTCCCTGCGCACCCGCTTCGCCCGCACCCTGGAAGCGGCCCGGGGCCCGGCCGGCGGCCCGGACCCGGCGCCGTACGCCGACGCCCTGCTCACCCGCTGGCAGGAGCCGCAGCGCCGCTATCACACGGTCGAGCACCTCACGGCGGTCCTGGACCGGGTCGACGAACTGGAGCGGTACGCGCGCGACCCGGACGTGGTCCGGCTGGCCGCCTGGTTTCACGACGCGGTCTACCTGCCCGACCGCTCCGAGAACGAGGAACGCTCGGCCCGCCTCGCCGAACGCGCCCTCGCGGAGGCCGGCGTCCCGGACGCGAAGACCGCCGAGGTGGCCCGCCTGGTCCGGCTCACCGTCACCCACGACCCGGCGGACGACGACCCCGACGGCCAGGTCCTGTGCGACGCCGACCTTGTGATCCTCGCCTCACCCCCGTCGGCGTACGCCGCCTACACCGCGGCCGTCCGCGAGGAGTACCACTTCGTCCCCAGCGACGCCTTCCGCGAGGGCCGCGCCGCCATCCTGCGCCAACTCCTGGACCTCCCACGCCTGTTCCGGACTCCGCACGGTGCGGCGAAGTGGGAGGCCACGGCCCGCTACAACCTCACCGCCGAGCTGGAAATGCTGTCGCCCCCACCCCACGACGCCTCGTAGCCTGCCCACCATGTGGACAACGGGAGCGGAACAGGTGGAGCAGGCCGTCGACGAGTGTGTCGGGCTGCTGGGGGCGGTTGTCGGGCAGGACTGGGAGGACGTGCGGGCCGGGCGGCTGGAGTGGGACTGCCGGCAGACGGCGGTGCACATCGCCGAGGATCTCATCGCCTACGCGGGGCAGCTGGCGGGGCGGGAGCAGGACGGGTACTCGCCGTTCGAGCTGTCGATGGAGGAGGACACGGGCAACGCGGACGTGCTGCGGGTGATCGGCACGACGGGGGCCCTGCTCGCCGCCGCGATCCGTACCGCCCCGCGGCACGTGCGGGCCTTCCATCCGTACCCGTTCCGCAGCGCGAACCGTGAGGGGTTCGCCGCGATGGGCGTGGCCGAGGTGCTGCTGCACACGCACGACATCGCCGAGGGGCTCGGCGTGTCCTACGAACCGGCGCCCGAGCTGTGCGACTTCGTGCTCACCCGGATCTTCCCGCACGTCCAGCCCGGTCCCACTCCGTGGCCGACCCTGCTGTGGGCCACCGGCCGCGGGGAGCCGGCCGGCCGCGCCCCGGTCATGCAGTGGCGCTGGAACAACAACCTGGTGATCGACTCCGAGCGGATCACGCTCCAGGGCGTCACCCCGGCCGCGGCCACCGATCTGTCCACGGTCGGCGACGGCGGCTTCGAGTGGATCGAGGGCGGCCCGATCGAGGGCACCCGGGTCGGCGCCGGGCTGGTGTACAAGCAGTACGAGGACGGGGTCCACCGGCCGCAGTGGGGCATGTACGTGCTGGTCCGGCGCGAGGACGAGCGCGCGATCGGCGCCATGGGCTTCCACGGCGTCCCGGACGGGGCGGGCCGGGTCGAGGTCGGCTACGACCTGGTCGAGGGCGCCCGCGGCCACGGCTACGCCACCGAGGCGCTGCGCGCGCTGTCGGCCTGGGCGCTGGACCGGCCGGAGGTGCGGACCGTGGTCGCGAACGTCGAGCGGGAGAACCTGCCCTCGCAGAACGTGCTCGCGCGGGCCGGTTTCACCCAGGTCGCCGAGGACCCCGAACAGCTGACCTACGAGCTGCGCGAACCCGGCGAGGGATAGCGCCCCTTGGGCCGCCGCAGCCCCGCCGCGTGCAGCAGCCGCACCACCTCGCGGCTGCTGACCTCCACCGCCCCGGCCCGCACCGCGTCGGCGTACCGCTGGTCGGGGATGTCGTAGTGGTCGCGTTCGAAGGCCCGGCGGGGGACGCCGAGGCCGGCGGCGAAGGTGTGCAGTTCCTCGTAGGAGACGTCGCTGACGAGGTGGGACCACAGGCGGCCGTGGCCGGGCCAGG
>NZ_JBEXSH010000884.1:0-3733 GCF_040613555.1 Streptomyces sp. NPDC006265 | reverse complement strand
CCACCCGGAGCCGTGGAACCCGGCGCCCCCCGACGCGACAGCCGGGCCACCAACCTGCCTACCTGCAGAAATAGCCACCGCGAACAAGCCGAAAGAGTCCGTCAGCAAGCTGACGGACCCTCATGCAAGATCGAGGTTAGAACGGAGGTTCGTCGCTATACCGCAGAGGTTCGTCGAGATGCCCGTCAGACGGCAGAGGTCGCGGGTTCCGGGGGTCGGTGTCGAACACCGCGTGCCATAGCTTCTTGATCTCCGTCCTAGGTGCCTGAGGCGTCTCGATTGCCCATGGGTCGGAATCGAGAGATTTCGTCGCACCGGGATCTATCTGCGCCAGGTCGCACAGGACTGTGAGTATTGCGTCGACTGTGCTCCAGTTGGCTGGGGTGGACAGTCCAACGAGCGTGCGGCGGACGGTTTCCGGGCTGGCGACCGCATTAGGGCACTTCTGCGGGATCAGCTCAGCGATCTTCCGCAGCGTCGGCCTGGAAGCTGCCCTGTAGTAGGTAAAGAGGGCCTCCACGAACTCTCTTCGCGGACCCGGAGCCAACTGCTCCTCCCCCGGCATCCTCAGGACCCGCCCCATGGCTTCCCCTCTCGTTGACACAGGATGTCTAGGGGTACCTCACCATAACTCACGTTGTCACGAGGGGGATCCGCTCATCCTCGCCAGATGAGCAAGCACTTTGAGCAACTGAGACCTGACAGGGAGTCATTTCGGCAGGTCAGTGCGGTGCCTGTGCGAGCACAGGGAAGGTCAGCCGAGCACTGCTCCTGCGAGTCGACCCGGCTCTGCGGGAAAATTGCAGAACGGCTCCCCGCTGCAACGGGGAGCCGTTCTGCATCTGAACCACGATCACCCCTGTGAGAAGGAGTCGTCATGTCCAACTCTGAGCGTACGAGCAGTCACGGGTTAACGAAGCCCCTCGCCACCGTTGCACCTACCTGGCGCAAGGCGCTGCGACGGCTGTCGATCGAGGCGACCGCCGGCCTCGTCCGCGGTGTGTCGACAGCCTTGGGGACGGCAGTCGTCGGCTGGTTCGTGCTCTGGTTCCAGCAGCACTGATCAGAGAGCCCTGGCAGCGGCGGGACCGGATGTTTCAATAGGTGGTCACCCATGAAACACCGGTCCCGGGCGGCGCTGCGCGGCGGCTTTCATGTTTCATGAGTTGTTGCAGGCGGCCACCGTGCCGAAGCTGGGGCCGCTGGCCCAGCCCACTGGCCTGGCGGCCCTCAAGGGGGAGGTCGCACGCCGCTGGGACCGGCCCGCCAAGAATGTGCACTCTGATTCCGGACGGGCTACCGCTGTGTTCCTCGAGTGGCTCAGGCGCTGATCTTGACTATGTCGGGGAATCTTGTCAGCCGCTGGCGGCCCGCCATGATTTCAGCCGGGGGATCCTATGCTGATCCAGAAAGTTTCCGCAGGTCGCCCACCTCGGAAATACATCCCCGTCACGGTACGCGATGCGATATACCGTTGTGGGCCGACGGCGCTGTCAGGCGTGTAGGGATCCGGCTCGGGGCGATCAGCAGACTATCCAGCGGCCCGGCCACCAACTCTCGGCAGATATGTCCTGGCTGTAGTCTAGATCAGGAGCTATCGGGGGTTGTCTGGGGGTCGGATGAGGGCTCGCGCCAAGTGGTTGCGGCTCTTCGCGTCGTCGGCCGCGTACTGGCGTATAAGCCCGCAGTCACCACAGGCAAGCGTGGCGAGAACGATGCGCTTCCTCGCGTAGTTGTCCCTGAGCCTGACATGGATCGAGCCGTTGTACTCGCTCGGATTGACCTCGACGGGGAAGACTTCGGCCGATCCACAGTCCGGGCATTGCCCCTGCTTCATGCTTGCCTTCATTGTTTTACTCTGTCAGTAAGATCTGCTGCGGTGAAGTGCTTTGGGTGCGGTTCCTCTCGTAGACCCCGCCGGGCCGGGCGGCGATGTCCCGGTTCCGTTTCGTGCTCAGCCGGAACGTCGGATGACGCCGCTCCAGGTCCTCCAGGAGGCGGTAGGACGTCGCCCGGCTGGGCAGGTCCTCCTCCTCGAACCCCCTGGCCAGCAGCCGGGCCCGGGTCCGCTCGATGACCATCTTGCGCGACGGCTTGGACTGGCCCGTGCCGCTCCGGCGGCTCTTCGTCCACCGCCTCGCCGTGTGTCGGCGCGGACCCGGGACGATCCGGTGCCGTGCCCGGTGTGCGGGCAGCCGACGGGGCGGGTGCATGGCTTCCACGGGCGGGTGGTCGCGGACGTGCCGGTGGACGGGCGGCGGGTCGTGGTGTCGGTGCGGGTCCGGCGCCTGGGCTGCCGGGTGCTCGGCTGTCCGCGGCAGACGTTCCGCGAGCAGGTTCCCGGCGTCGTGGAGCGCTACCAGCGTCGCACCAACCGCCTGGCCGACCAACTCGGCTCCGTCGTCAAGGAGTTAGCGGGCCGGCCGGGCGCCCGCCTCTCCCGCGTGCTGGCTTGCGCGATCTCCGGCTCGACCGCCCTGCGCTTGCTCATGCGCAGGGCGGTACCGCCGCTGCGCGTCCCGCGCGTGCTCGGCATCGACGACTTCGCCCTCAAGCGCCGGCACCGCTACGCCACCGTGATCATCGACGCCGAGACCGGCGAGCGGATCGACGTCCTGCCTGACCGCACCGCCCAGACCCTGGTCGCGTGGCTGCGCGAGCATCCCGGGGCCGAATACGTCTGCCGCGACGGCTCCACCATTAGAGGCGATCCGCCAGGCCCTCCCCGAAGCGGTGCAGGTCAGCGACAGGTGGCACCTGTGGTCCAACCTGTGCGGCAAGGTCCTGGCCGAGGTCCGCTCCCACGCCGCCTGCTGGGCGACCGCTGTGAACCCCGCCCGGCCCGGGGGCGTACGCGAGCAGACCACCCGCGAGCGCTGGCAGCGGGTCCACAAACTGCTCGACCAAGGTGTCGGCCTGCTCGAATGCGCCCGCCGCCTCGATGTCGCCCTGAACACCGTCAAGCGATACGCCCGCATGAAGGAGCCCACCGGCGACCGCCGCGCACCCCGCTACAAGCCGACGCTCGTCGACCCCTACCGCGACCACCTCCGCACCCGCCGCGCGGATGACCCGGCCGTTCCCGTCCTCCAACTCTTCCGGGAGATCAGGGGGTTGGGCTACACCGGGAGCCTCAACCTGCTCTACCGCTGCATCACCCAGGGCCGCGCCGAGGGCGACAAGCCGGTCACCACCCCGCAGCGCTTCGCCCACCTCCTGCTCACCCATCCCGAGAACCTGCGTGACAAGGACACCGCACTACTGCGGGAACTCACCGAAGCCTGCCCTGAGATCAGCGAACTCGCCCGCCTCACCGGCGAGTTCGCTCAGCTACTGACCCCAGCGGAGGGCAACGACGCCAAGCTCACCGACTGGATCACCACGGTTCGCGCCGCCGACCTGTCCCACCTGCACTCCTTCGCGAACGGCCTCGAACTCGACCGCGCCGCCGTCGACGCCGGACTCACCCTCCCGTACCACAACGGCCGCACCAAGGGCGTCAACACGCGAACCAAGCGGATCATGAGGCAGATGCACGGCCGAGCCGGGTTCCCCCTACTACCGCATCCTCCTCCAGTCATCACCACACAGCGCTACCACCGATTACGGGACAGAGCCGCTCGTTTGACAGACCCGTACCTAGTAGGGCTTGGTCAGGTCGGTGCGCGGGTGGGTATGTCGCGGTTGCAGGTGGGGCAGGCGCCGGTCCAGGTTGCGAGGAGTGTCTGAAGCT
>NZ_JBEXSH010000883.1:0-3735 GCF_040613555.1 Streptomyces sp. NPDC006265 | reverse complement strand
GTCTTCGGCGAGCTCTACCGGCACGGCGCGGAGTGGAAGTTCCGCGCCGTCGGCCAGGGCTACGCCTCGGGCCTGGCCGGCATCGCCTCCGACTTCGGCGTCAACGTCTGACCCGGACCGACCGCGCCGCCGGGACCGACCGCGTCTGGCCGGGCCCGGCGGCCGCCCCAGCAACCGACCGGGAGACCATGTGGCCGACCCGTCCCGCCTCCGCCCGGACGACCGCGCGGACTTCGAAGCCGTCCTGCACCACGCGCTGGGCACCGCGGACGTCCGTGGCGCCCTGGGCGCCGACCCGACCGGCCGGGCGGCGGCGCACCTGCGCGCCCACGCTCTCGCCCAAGCCGACGACATCGCGGCGGCGGCCGAGCGGCCGTACCGCTCCTACCTGGCCGTCCGCAGGGCCGCCCGGCACGAGGCGCGGAGCCTGCTCGGCGCGGGCAGTCCGCTGCCGGCCCTCGCGGTGCTCACGCCGCTCGTGGCGGGCACGTCCGCCGCGGCACTGCTCCTGACCGGCGGTCTGCTCCGCCTCGCGGACGCCCTCGGTCCGTTGTCCGGGTCGCTCGTCGCGGCCGGCTGGAGCCTGGCGCTCGTGGCGGCCCTGACCGGCCTCGTCACCCTGGCCGCCGTGCTGCACACGACCCTGCGCCGGCGCGGCGTGCCCCCGGCCGCCGACCAGGTGGAGCACGCCCGGCTGGTCTGGCGGCAGGAGCTGCTCGACCGCGGGATGCTGCCGCATCTGCGCCGGCACCTGGGGCCGCATCCCGGGATGGCGATCACACCGTGCTCCCCGCCCGATACGCTCACGCCGTGCCCGGCCCGGGCGAGAGAGGACAGGACACCATGTTCGGACTGAGCGAGCTCGCGATCATTCTCATCGTCGTCATAGCCGTCATCGGGATGAAGAAGCTCCCCGAGCTGACCCGCTCGGCAGGCAAGGCGACCCGCATCCTCAAGGCCGAGGCCCGCGCGGCGAAGGACGAGGAGGCCGGGACGGCCCCCGCGCCGCGGGTGGTCCAGGGCGAGGTCGTCCCGCCGGGCACCGGCACCACCCCGCCCGGCGCCCGGCCGGCAAACGCCCCGGACCACCCCTGATCCTTGCCCTGACTACAGCGTCCGCTCCAGGCGGTCCGCCACGAGCCTGACGAAGCGCGCCGGGTCCTTGGGCTGGCCGCCCTCGGCGAGCACCGCCAGGCTGTGGAGCAGCTCGGCGGACTCGGCGAGCTCCGTACGGTCCTCCTTCGCCCGGTACGCCTCGTGCAGCCCCTTCACCAGCGGGTGGCCGGGGTTGAGCTCCAGGATCCGCTTGGTGCGCGGCACCTCCTGGCCCATCGCCCGGTACATGTTCTCCAGGGCCGGGGTCAGGCCATGCGCGTCGGAGACGATGCAGGCCGGGGAGACCGTGAGCCGCGTGGAGAGGCGGACTTCCTTGATGTCCTCGTCGAGCCGCTCCCGCATCCAGCCGAGCAGCCCGGCGTACTCCTCGGCTTGCTTCTCCCGCTCCTCGCCGGTCTTCTCCGCGCCCTCGGCGTCGAGGTCGATCTCGCCCTTGGCGACGGACCGCAGCTTCTTGCCCTCGTACTCGCCGACCGCGTCGGCCCAGACCTCGTCGACGGCGTCGGTGAGCAGCAGCACCTCGATGCCCTTGTCCCGGAACGCCTCCATGTGCGGAGAGTTCTCGATGCTCTGCCGGGACTCGCCGGTGATGAACCAGATGTCGTCCTGGCCGTCCTTCATCCGCTCCACGTACTGCGCGAGCGTGGTCGGCTCGTCGGCGGAGTGCGTGGTCGCGAACGAGGAGACGGCGAGGATGGCGTCGCGGTTCTCGGGGTCGGTGACCAGGCCCTCCTTCAGGGCGGTGCCGAACTCGCGCCAGAACGTGGCGTAGCGGTCGGCGTCCTTGGCCATGAACTCCTTGACCGTGGAGAGCACCTTCTTGGTCAGCCGGCGCTGCATCATCCGGATGTGCCGGTCCTGCTGGAGGATCTCGCGGGAGACGTTGAGCGAGAGGTCCTGCGCGTCGACGACGCCCTTGACGAAGCGGAGGTAGGGCGGCAGCAGCGCCTCGCAGTCGTCCATGATGAAGACGCGCTTCACATAGAGCTGGACGCCTCGCTTGAAGTCCCGCGTGAACAGGTCGTGCGGGGCGTGCGAGGGGACGAAGAGCAGGGCCTGGTACTCGAAGGTGCCCTCGGCCTGGAGCCGGATCGTCTCCAGGGGCTCGCGCCAGTCGTGGCTGATGTGCTTGTACAGCTCGTGGTACTCGTCGTCGGACACCTCGGCGCGCGAGCGCGCCCACAGGGCCTTCATGGAGTTCAGCGTCTCGGGCCCGGGCGCGTCCTCCCCCTCCCGGGTCTCCGGGACCATCCGGATCGGCCAGGTGATGAAGTCCGAGTAGCGCTTGACGATCTCCCGGATCGTCCACTCGGAGGTGTAGTCGTACAGCTGGTTCTCGGGGTCCGCGGGCTTGAGGTGGAGCGTCACGGAGGTGCCCTGCGGCGCGTCGTCGACCCTCTCCAGCGTGTACGTCGCCTCGCCGCGCGACGTCCAGCGGGTCCCCTGGCCCTCGCCGGCGCGCCGGGTCACCAGCGTCACCTCGTCCGCCGCCATGAAGCCGGAGTAGAAGCCGACCCCGAACCGGCCGATGAGCCCCTCGGCCCCGGCCGCGTCCTTGGCCTCCTTCAGCTCCTCCAGGAACGCGGCCGTCCCCGAGTTGGCGATGGTGCCGATGAGCTTGCCGACCTCGTCGTACGACATGCCGATGCCGTTGTCCCGCACGGTGAGGGTGCGGGCCTCCTTGTCGACGTCGAGCTCGATGTGCAGGTCCGACACGTCGGCGTCGAGGGAGTCGTCCCGCAGCTTCTCCAGACGCAGCTTGTCGAGCGCGTCGGAGGCGTTGGAGACGAGCTCCCTCAGGAAGACATCCTTGTTCGAGTAGACCGAGTGGATCATCAGCTGGAGCAGCTGACGTGCCTCTACCTGGAACTCAAACGTTTCGGTCGTCATGGTTCGCGAATCCCTCACAGGTCCCACAGTCGCCTGAACTGGTGGCTGTCACTGTAAAACACCAAGTCAGGCCCGCGCCCCGGAAGTCAGACGAGGTGGGCGAAGACGACCAGATTCTCGGTGTAGTCCCGGGCCTGACGGTCGTAGGAGCCGGAGCAGGTGATGAGCCGGACCTGGGCCCTCGGTGTGTCGCCGTAGACGCGGTCGCTGGGGAAGGCGTCCTTCTCGAACGACTCGGTGGCGTCGACGGCGAAGGTCGCCTTACTGCCGTCGGCCCGCGCCACCTGGAACCGGTCGCCCTTCTTGAGTTCGTTGAGTCCGGCGAACACGGCCGGGGCGGTCGTGGTGTCCACGTGCCCGGCGATGATGGCGGTGCCGGGTTCCCCGGGCGTGTGGCCCTTGGCGTACCAGCCGACCAGATTGGTGTCGTTCGGCGGCGGCGGCTCCAGCTGCCCGGAATCGTTGATGGCGAGAGCGGTGAAGGGCGCGTCGACCGAGATCTTGGGGATGAGCAGACGGACCGGCCGGGACCGCGGCAGATGGGGGCCGGACGCGCCGGGCCGGTGGGGTGCCGCGGACGGGGACGGCGTGTCGGGCAGGTCGGGAACGGCCGAGGCTGCGGCCACGGCGGGCGGCGGGCCGGCGGTGTCCGGCGACTCGCCGCGGCCGCCGACCAGGTTCACGGTCGGGACGAGCGCGGCCACCACCCAGAGCACCGTCACGACGCGG
>NZ_JBEXSH010000882.1:0-3739 GCF_040613555.1 Streptomyces sp. NPDC006265 | reverse complement strand
ATCGTCGCCGCCGACCACCCGGCCCGCGGCGCCCTCGGCGTCGGCGGCCGTGCCCTGGCCATGGCCAACCGTGCCGACCTCCTCGAACGCCTCTGCCTGGCCCTGTCCCGCCCCGGCGTGGACGGCGTCCTCGCCACCGCCGACATCCTCGACGACCTGCTCCTGCTCGGCGCCCTCGACGGCAAGGTCGTCCTCGGCTCGATGAACCGCGGCGGCCTCCAGGGTGCCCGCTTCGAACTCGACGACCGCTTCACCGGCCACCGCCCCGAGGACATCGAGCGCCTCGGCTTCGATGCCGGCAAGCTGCTCCTGCGCATCGACTACGATGACCCGGGTTCGCTGACCACCCTGGAGTCCACTGCCCGGGCCGTCGACGTCATGGCCGCCCGCAAACTCCCCGTCTTCGTCGAGCCGTTCATCAGCCGCCGTGACGAGCGGGGGCGGCTCCGCAACGACCTCTCCGCCGAGGCCGTGACCAAGTCGATCGCCATCGCCTCGGGTCTCGGCGGCAGTTCCGCCTACACCTGGCTGAAGGTCCCGGTCACCGACGACCCCGACGACATGGCCGAGGTCATGGCCGCCTCCACGCTGCCCGCCGTGCTGCTGGGCGGCGAGGTGGGTGACGATCAGGACGGGGCGTACGAGAAATGGCGCGGCGCCCTCCAACTGCCCACCGTGCGCGGGCTGGTCGTGGGACGTTCGTTGCTGTACCCGGCGGACGGCGACGTGGCCGCTGCCGTGGACACCGCCGTCCGACTGCTGTGAGGGCCGCCTCATGACCATCCACACCTTCACCACGGGGGACCGCACAGAAGACCAGGAGTTCCCTCTCCCGGGCAGGTCCCGGGCCCAGATCGCCTCCGGCGCGGGAGGCCGCTTTGCTTTGGCAGGAGCGAAGAGCGAGCGACAACTCCCCGCCCGCTACGGCCCCGCGCCGGAGGTCCCCCACCCGAGGTGTCCCGCCGGGAGGGAGCGGACGCCGACGCCCGGCGTGAACGCTCGCCGCGGCCGACGCGTACCCGTGACCACCCCGAGGGAGGGACCACGATGACGTCGACGACGAGGCTGACGGTCGCACAGGCGCTCGTGCGCTTCCTGTCCGCCCAGTACACCGAACGCGACGGCGTCCGGCAGCGGCTCATCGGCGCCACCTGGGGCATCTTCGGCCACGGCAACGTCGCCGGCATCGGCCAGGCGCTCCTGGAGCACGCCGAGCGGATGCCGTACCACCAGGGCCGCAACGAACAGGCCATGGTGCACGCGGCGGTCGGCTACGCCCGCCAGTCGAACCGCCTGTCCACGCACGCGGTCACGACCTCCATCGGCCCGGGCGCCACCAACCTCGTCACCGGCGCCGCCCTCGCGACGATCAACCACCTGCCGGTGCTGCTGCTGCCCGGTGACATCTTCGCCACCCGCCCCGCCGACCCGGTCCTCCAGCAGCTCGAAGTGCCGTACGCGGGTGACATGTCGGTCAACGACTGCCTGCGCCCGGTGTCGAGGTACTTCGACCGGATCACCCGGCCCGAGGCCCTGATCCCCTCGGCGCTGAACGCCATGCGCGTCCTCACCGACCCCGTCGAGACCGGCGCCGTCACCCTCGCCCTGCCCCAGGACGTGCAGGCCGAGGCGTACGACTGGCCCGAGGAGTTCTTCGCCGAGCGCGTCTGGACCGTACGGCGCCCCGGCGCCGATCCGACGGAACTGGCCGAGGCGGTACGGATCATCCGCTCGGCGAAGAGGCCCCTGGTCGTCGCGGGCGGCGGCGTCCACCACAGCCGCGCCGAGGAGGCCCTCGCCGAGTTCGCCGAAACCACCGGCATACCGGTCGCCTCCACCCAGGCCGGCAAGGGCTCCCTGCGCCACGACCACCCCCAGGACGTCGGCGGCGTCGGCCACACCGGCACCGCCACCGCGGACGAACTGGCCCGCACCACCGACCTGGTGATCGGCGTCGGCACCCGCTACACCGACTTCACCACCGCCTCCGGCACGCTGTTCAGCAACCCGGACGTCCGGTTCCTCAACCTCAACATCGCGCCCTACGACGGCCACAAGCTCGCCGGGCAGCCCCTGGTCGCCGACGCCCGCAGCGGCCTCCAGGAGCTCACCGGCGCCCTCCGGCTGCACGCGCACCGGGTCGCCGGCACCTACGCCACCGAGTACACCGAGGACAAGGAGCGCTGGGAGCAGCGCGTCGACGCCTGCTACGAGGTGGACGAACCGGACACCCGCCCGACCCAGCCGCAGGTCCTCGGCGCCCTGGACGAGATCGCCGACGCGTCGGACATCCTGATCAACGCCGCCGGCTCCCTCCCCGGCGACCTGCACAAACTGTGGCGGACACGGTCGCCCGACCAGTACCACCTGGAGTACGGCTACTCCTGCATGGGCTACGAGATCCCGGCCGCCATCGGTGTGAAGCTGGCCGCTCCCGACCGGCCCGTGTGGGCGCTGGCCGGCGACGGCACGTACCTGATGATGCCGACGGAGATCGTCACGGCCGTGCAGGAGGGCGTCGCGATCAAGGTCCTGATCATCCAGAACCACGGCTACGCGTCCATCGGCGGCCTGTCGGAGTCGGTGGGCGGCGAGCGGTTCGGCACCGCCTACCGCTACCCCTCCGAGGACGGCTCGTACACCGGGCGGCCGCTGCCCGTGGACCTCGCCGCCAACGCGGCCAGCCTCGGCATGCGCGTGCTGCGCGCGAAGACCGTCCGGGACCTGCGGGAGGCCCTCGCCGAGGCCCGGGCGGCCGACACTCCCACATGTGTCTACGTCGAGACCCAAACGGCAGACACAGTGTCGGGCGCGCCTCCCGCGCAGGCCTGGTGGGATGTACCCGTGGCCGAGACCGCGACACGGCCGTCCGCGGTCAAGGCACGTGAGCTGTACGAACGGCACGTCTCCACCCGACGCCGCCATCTGTGAAGGAGTTCCCGGCCATGACGAAGATCGTCAACCACTGGATCGGCGGCAAGACCGTCGAAGGCGCCTCGGGCACGTACGGGCCGGTGACCGATCCGGCGACCGGCGAGGTGACGACGAAGGTCGCGTTCGCCTCGGTCGACGAGGTGGACGCGGCGGTCGCCGCCGCCAAGGCGGCCTACCTGACCTGGGGCCAGTCCTCGCTGGCCCAGCGCACCTCGATCCTGTTCACGTTCCGGGCGCTGCTGGACGCCAACCGGGACGCGATCGCGGAGCTGATCACCGCCGAGCACGGCAAGGTGCACAGCGACGCCCTCGGCGAGGTCGCCCGCGGCCTGGAGATCGTCGACCTGGCCTGCGGCATCAACGTGCAGCTCAAGGGCGAGCTGTCCACGCAGGTCGCCAGCCGCGTCGACGTCGCCTCGATCCGCCAGCCGCTCGGTGTCGTCGCGGGCATCACCCCGTTCAACTTCCCGGCGATGGTGCCGATGTGGATGTTCCCCATCGCCATCGCGTGCGGCAACACCTTCGTGCTCAAGCCCTCCGAGAAGGACCCGTCGGCCTCGCTGAAGATCGCCGAGCTGCTGTCGGAGGCCGGTCTGCCCGACGGTGTCTTCAACGTCGTCCACGGCGACAAGGTGGCCGTCGACCGTCTGCTGGAGCACCCGGACGTCAAGGCCGTCTCCTTCGTCGGCTCGACCCCGATCGCCCGCTACATCCACACCACCGCCTCCGCCAACGGCAAGCGGGTGCAGGCCCTCGGCGGCGCCAAGAACCACATGCTGGTCCTGCCCGACGCCGACCTCGACGC
>NZ_JBEXSH010000881.1:0-3746 GCF_040613555.1 Streptomyces sp. NPDC006265 | reverse complement strand
GGTCGACCTCTCCTGCCTCGACTGGGACCCCGAGGCCGAGGCCGAGTTCCTCGACGGCGTCCTCGGCAACCTCTATCTGCTCTCCGCCGGCGAGGACACGCCCGGCGGCGCCCCGGTGCCGCTGCCGGCGCTGGCCGCCTCGGTGATCGTGCCCAGCGACATGGGAGAGCCCACCAACGACGTCCTGGAGCAGGTGTCCGACGCCATGATGCGGTTGGACGACCAGTTCCGGATGCTGGAGCCGGTGGGGTTCGTCGCCTACCAGCCGGTCGACGAGGCGCTCATGGCCGACGCCGACGAGGAGCCCGCGGCACCCGTCGACGACACCGACGTCTCCCGGTACGGCATGGTCCGGCTCACCCCGCTCGGGCTGTACGGCATGCGCGCGCGGCTGATGGAGGCCGGCTATGAGGCGCCGGCCGTCGGGGACCTCGCGGACAAGGGAGCCGACGTGCTGCTCGACGGCACGGCGGAGTTCCCGCCCGGTGCGGCGCAGGCGGAGACCGAGCAGTGGCTCCAGCGGCGGGAATCGCTCGCCGCGGCGCGGGAGTTGCTGGCGGCTGCCCGGGGTGCGGATGCCGGGGCGCCGTTGCGGCGGCTGCGGTGTCAGCAGGCCCTGTCGCTGGTGGGGGCCTCGGCCGAGCCCGCGCTGCGGGAGGTGCTCGACGATGCCGAACTGGGCGGGCTCGCGCGGGTGTGGCTGACCGAGAACGGTGCGGTGGACGTGCCCGCGCCGTCCGAGGCGATGGTGTACTGGCTGACCATCGACACGGTCGCCGCGCAGCTGGCCGCGGAGGGGAACTCCGAGGAGCTCCGGGCGCTGGTGGAGGGGCTCGCTCAGCAGCACAGTGGGTTTTTCGCGGCGGTGTGGCGGGTCGATCATCCCGCGACCGCCGATGTGCTGGAAGCCATGGGGCGGTTGCATCCCGACAAGAAGGTGGCGAAGGAAGCGCGGAAGGCGGCGTTCAAGGCTCGGTCGCAGCAGGGGGGCTGAGCTCGCATCGTGGGTGCGGGCGGGTTGTGGCTTCTCGCGCAGTTCCCCGCGCCCCCAGGGCGTTGTTCAACTGGCGTTCACGGACGAGCGGGACGGTTTCGCCGAACGAGGTCCGCCACCCTCCACGGCATATCCACCGTCACAGGAGACATCATGTCGCTCACCCGTAGGGACTTCGCCAGAAACTCCGCGATCACCGGTGCCGGTGTCGCGCTGGCGGGCAGTGTCGGCGCCCTCGCCACCGCGCCGAACGCCCTCGCCTCCGACGACACCGGCAGCGTGGGGGACCAGGCGGCGGACGCCCGGCACGGAGTCGGCTACGGGCCGCTCGTCCCGGACCCCGAGGGCATCCTCGCCCTGCCCGCCGGATTCGCGTACCGGGTCATCACGTACAGCGGCAGGACCACGCTGGAGTCCGGGGAATCCACGCCGTCCAACCACGACGGCACCGCTGCTTTCGACGGCCCCCGCGGCACCACCCTGCTCGTCAACAACCACGAGCTGAAGGGCCCGCGCGCCAAGTGGGAACACCCGGTGCCGCTCACCGAGGGCCTCGTCTACGACCCCGCGGCCGCCGGCGGCTGCACCGTCGTCGAGGTGCGACCCGATGGACGGGTCGCCGAATGGGTGGGCATCGCCGGCACCTCCACCAACTGCGCTGGCGGCGCCACCCCCTGGGGCACCTGGCTCACCTGCGAGGAGAACTCCGACAAGGCCGGCGTCAACGGCATGACCAAGGACCACGGCTATGTGTTCGAGGTCGATCCGTGCGACCGGCGTGCCAACCGCAGCCCCAAGCCGCTGAAGTTCTTCGGCCGCTACGACCACGAGGCCGTCGTCATCGACCCCAAGCGCGGCCACGCCTACCTCACCGAGGACGCCTCCGGCCCCAACGGCCTCTTCTTCCGCTGGACCCCGCCCCGCGGCTTCGAGTACGGCCCGGGCAGGTTCCGGGGGCTCGCCGACGACGCCGGCGTGCTCCAGGCGCCCAGGTGCTTCGACTCCGGCGGCACGTTCGTCGACGACCTGTCCCGCGCCACGAAGACCGGCACCGTCTACGGCGTCGACTGGGTGGACGTCCCCGACCGCGACGCCCGCACCACGCCCGTGCGCAAGCAGTTCAAGGACGACGAGGTCACCCGCGCCCGCAAGCTGGAGGGCATGTGGTGGGGCGACGGCGGCGCCTACATCGTCTCCTCCTACGCCCGTGACGAAAGCCCCGTCCAGCACGACGGCCAGGTCTGGTTCTACGACCCCAAGCGCCGCACGCTGACGCTCAAGGTCCTGCTCGGCGTGAACCCCGACCCGTCGAAGGACGGTGCGTTCGACGGTCCGGACAACATCACCGTCTCCCCGTACGGCGGCCTCGTCATCGCCGAGGACGGAGAAGGCGTGCAGCACCTGTTCGGCGCCACCGACAGCGGACGCACCTACCCCATCGCCCGCAACGAACTGAACATCGGCACCGAAGAGGAGCCGGAATACAGCGAGTTCACCGGCGTCACCTTCTCTCCCGACGGCCGGACCCTCTACGCCAACATCCAGACGCCGGGCATCATGCTGGCCATCACCGGGCCATGGAAGCGGCAGAAGCGGTCATAAATTCGGTCGCGATTCCCGAGTTGCGCCTCCTACAGTGAGATCACAACGTCACGCACCTCCCGGTGCGATGGCAGCGGCTACTTCTCTTCCAAGGAATCCAATGCCGCCGCCGACCTGATCTCGGGAGGCGCAGCATGTGGTGGGTGCCCGGTGCGAAGGCAACGGCTACTTCCTGGATCGGACGGTTGCGGGTTCGAGTCCCGTCAGCGACTTCGGGTCGCTGTAGCTCAATGGGTAGAGCATCTGAATAAGTCCGTCGCCGACTTCTGTCCTCGGGCACCCACCTCTTTTCCCGCATGCAGCGCCTCCCCGAAACACGAATGAATTCGGGGGAATTCACCATGGCGCGATTCAATTCCAAGGCAGCCCGTGCGCGTCCCGTCTCGCGGGTGACGTCCACCGGGCGTGTGCTGCGCACCTACGAGGGCGGCCGAGGCCGCGAGCGGGACGCCCGCTCCGAGCTCTTCCTGCTCGCCGTCTCCCTTTTCGTCTCCCAGCAGACGTTCTACGAGACCGGCGCCGACCGCGACGACCGGTTCCAGCGACTCGTGCGCGAACTGGCCGTCACCGACCCGGAGTGGACGGCCGGCCTGCTCGGCTGGCTGCGCGGCGCGGGGAACCTGCGCACGGCCTCGGTCGTCGGCGCCGCCGAGTACGTCAAGGCACGCCTGGACGCGGGCGCGACCGACGGCCCGTCCAACCGGCAGGTCGTCGCCTCCGTCCTCCAGCGGCCCGACGAGCCCGGCGAACTGCTCGCGTACTGGACCGCGATGTACGGGCGCAACGTGCCGAAGCCGGTCAAGCGAGGAGTCGCGGATGCCGTGCGCCGCCTGTACCACGGCAAGGCGCTGCTGAAGTACGACACCGCCTCCAAGGGCTACCGCTTCGGCGACATCCTCAACCTTGTGCACGCGGCCCCGGACCCGGACAAGCCGTGGCAGGGCGAGCTGTTCCGGTACGCCCTGGACCGCCGGCACCACCCGGACACCGCCGTACCGCCCGCGGCCGACCACGTGCTGAGCGGGCACCGCGAGCTGATGGCGTTGCCCGTGGAGCCCAGCTCTCCGCGGACCGTCGACACGAGGTGGACCAGTCCGGGGTGCTTCTCGACGGCACACAGATCGGGCACCGTGACGCTGCCCGTGGCGCA
>NZ_JBEXSH010000880.1:0-3751 GCF_040613555.1 Streptomyces sp. NPDC006265 | reverse complement strand
CGAGGGGTCCGGGCTCGCCGTGCACGTCAGGCCGGCCCAGGCGGGCGACCTGGACGTCAGCGGACGGCCGCTGCACGCCGGCGTACCCGATCTGGACCGCTTCTTCCGCCCCCGGTCCGTCGCCGTGGTCGGCGCCTCGGACACCGAGGGCCGCCCGAACACCGGGATCACACGGCAACTGGCCGACTGGGCCGAGCGCGTCGGCGCCACGCTGCACCCGGTCCATCCCAGCCGGCCCTCCGTGTTCGACATCCCCTGCTCCCCATCCGTCGCCGACCTGCCCGAACAGGTCGACCTGGCCGTGGTGCTGGTCGGTGACCCCCTCCCGGTGATCGAGGAACTGGCCGAGGCCAAGGCCCGGTTCGCGGTCGTCTTCGCGTCCGGGTTCGCCGAAACCGGGCCGCAGGGCGAGGCCGCCCAGCGGCGACTGGCCGCCGCCGTGGAGCAGTCCGGGCTGCGGCTGCTGGGGCCCAACACCAACCTGAACGCCTTCGAGCGGTTCCGCGACGACCTTCAGGGGCCGGCGATCGCGTTGATCACCCAGTCCGGCCACCAGGGCCGCCCCGTCTTCGCCCTGCAGGAACTCGGCATCCGCCTCTCCCACTGGGCCCCCACCGGCAACGAGGCCGATCTGGAGAGCGCCGACTTCCTCTCCTACTTCGCCGAGCAACCCGAGGTCGGCGCCATCGCCTGCTACCTCGAAGGGCTGAAGGACGGCCGCTCCTTCCTGCTCGCCGCCGACCGGGCCGCCCGGCTCGGTGTGCCGGTCGTCGCCGTCAAGGTGGGCCGTACCGAGACCGGCGCCCGCACGGCCGCCTCCCACACCGGCAAACTGACCGGCGCGGACGCCGTGGTCGACGCGGCGCTGCGCCAGTACGGCGTGATCCGGGTCGACGGGCTCGACGAACTCCAGGACACGGCGGCCCTCCTGGCCCGGGCCCGCCCGCCGCGTGCCGACGGGGTCGTCGTCTACTCCATCTCCGGCGGCACGGGCGCACACGTCGCCGACCTGGCGACCGGGTCGGGCCTGAGCCTGCCGGTCCTGTCCGAGGCCAAGCAGGCCGAGCTGCACCAGTGGATACCCGAATACCTGAACGTCGCCAACCCGGTCGACAACGGCGGGCATCCGGTCGGGGACGAACGCGGCCGGAAGATCATCGACGCGATCCTCGCCGATCCCGCGGTGGGCGTGCTGATCTGCCCGGTCACCGGGCCGTTCCCCCCGCTCAGCGACCGGCTCGTACGGGACCTGGTGGACGCGGCCGAGCAGACCGACAAACTCGTCTGCGTGGTGTGGGGTTCACCGGTCGGCACCGAGCCCGCCTACCGCGAGGTCCTGCTCGGCTCCTCCCGCGTGGCCACCTTCCGCACGGTCGGCAACTGCCTCACCGCCGTCCGCGCCCACCTCGCCCACCACCGCTTCGCGGCCGCCTACCGCTCCCCCTTCGACGAGGCCCCGCGCACCCTCTCGCCGTCCTACCGCAAGGCACAGGCCCTGATGCAGCCCGGCCGGCAGCTGAGCGAGCACGCGGCGAAGCAGCTGCTGCGGGCGTACGGCATCCGCGTACCGCGCGAGCAGTTGGTGACCAGTGCGGCGGCGGCCGTCCGCGCGGCCGGGCTCGTGGGCTACCCGGTGGTGATGAAGGCCTCCGGGGCCCGGATCGCGCACAAGACCGAGCTGGGCCTGGTGAAGATCGGGCTGAGCTCGGCCAGCCAGGTCCGCGACGCCTACCGCGAGCTGACCGACATCGCCCGCTACGAGGACGTCGCCCTGGACGGCGTCCTGGTCTGCCAGATGGTGGAGCAGGGCGTGGAGATGGTCGTCGGTGTCGCCCACGACGACCTGTTCGGCCCGACCGTGACCGTCGGGCTCGGCGGCGTGCTCGTCGAGGTGCTGCGCGACACGGCCGTAGGGGTGCCGCCCTTCGGGGAGGAGCAGGCGCGGGACATGCTCGCCGGGTTGCGCGGGCGGGCCCTGCTCGACGGGGTCCGGGGGCGGCCGGCAGCGGATCTGGACGCGCTGGTCGAGGTCGTCCTGCGCGTGCAGCGCATGGCCCTGGAACTCGGGGACCAGCTCGCGGAGCTGGACATCAACCCGCTGATGGTCCTGCCGCAGGGGCAGGGTGCCGTGGCGCTGGACGCGCTGGCGGTGTGCCGCTGATGCCGGCGGTTCTGCGGGCGACAGCCGATCGTGTCCTGTCCATCACCCTCAATCGGCCCGAGGCGCTCAACGCCCTCACGCCGGAGCAGCGGGACGAGATCGTCCGGCTGTTGTCCGAGGCATCGGCGACACCCGCGATTCGAGCCGTCGTGATCACAGGAACGGGCCGCGGCTTCTGCGCCGGGGCGGACCTCCGGGGCACCGGCACTCCCGGCGAACGCCTCGCGGGCGATGTCGCCCGCACCCTGCGCACCGGCGCCCAGCGGCTGATCGCCGCCGTGCTCGACTGCGAGAAGCCGGTGATCGCGGCCGTGAACGGCACGGCGGCGGGGCTCGGCGCGCATCTGGCGTTCGCCTGCGATCTGGTCCTCGCGGCCGAATCCGCCCGCTTCATCGAGGTGTTCGTGCGCCGCGGACTGGTCCCCGACGGGGGCGGCGCCTACCTCCTCCCGCGGCTCGTGGGCCCGCAGCGTGCGAAGGAGCTGATGTTCTTCGGTGACGCGATCGGCGCGGCGGACGCCGAACGCCTCGGGCTCGTCAACCGGGTCGTCAGGGACGAGGAGCTGGAGAAGACGGCGCGCGCCTGGGCCGGGCGTCTCGCCTCCGGCCCCACCCGCGCCCTCGCCCTGACCAAGCAGCTCGTCAACGCCTCCCTCGACACCGACCGCGCCGCCGCCTTCGCCGCCGAGGCCGCCGCACAGGAGATCAACATGACGACGGCGGACGCGCGGGACGGCGTACGGAGCTTCGTGGAGCGGCGGAGCCCGGAGTTCCGGGGCCAGTGACCCTTCCGACCCCCTCATGACCCTTCCCATCTGACGCTTCGTCAGTTTCAATGCTGGGTGTGATGGGACAAGCAGGGATGGCGGAAGCCGCCGTCCGCTACCTCAGGTCGGTCCGCGCCACCGCCCCCGAGCCCGTCGACGCGCTGCCACGGCCCGAACTGCGGTGCGTCGGCGCCGACGAGCGCGCACCCCTCGACGCCCGGGAGTTCCGCCGGGTCCTGGGGAACTTCGCGACGGGCGTGGCCGTCGTCACGGCACCCGCCGGCACGGCCGGAGAACCTCCCGCCGGCTTCGCCTGCCAGTCCTTCAGCTCCCTCTCCCTCGACCCTCCCCTCGTCGCCTTCATGGTCGGCCGGACCTCGACGACCTGGCCGCGGATCGCCCGCGCCGGGGTGTTCTGTGTGAACGTCCTGGGCGCCGGGCAGGGCGAGTTGTGCCGCGCCTTCGCGGTGAGCGGCGCGGACAAGTTCGCGGGCGTGGCGTACGACGCGGCGCCGGTGTCGGGCTCGCCGCGGCTGACGGGCGCCGTGGCGTGGATCGACTGCGCCATCCACGCCGTGCACACCGGCGGCGACCACCTCATCGTGGTGGGCCGGGTGAACGCCCTCGGCACGGAGGACGCCGACGGCCCGCTCCTCTTCCACCGGGGTCGTTTCGCCCGGCTGGCACCCCCGTAGGGCTCACACCGCGGTCAGCCGCCACAGCGAGGTGACCTCGGCGGATCGGGCGGCATGGAGCGGATCGCCGGTGTCCCGTGCGCGGGAGTGGCGCGGCCGGGCGTCGAGCCGGTCGGTGACGCGCAGCC
>NZ_JBEXSH010000879.1:0-3756 GCF_040613555.1 Streptomyces sp. NPDC006265 | reverse complement strand
GTGGACTCCACGAGCCGGGGCGCCTGCTACTCGCCCTTCCCGCGTCCCAGCGTGCTGCCCGTCACCGCCAGCACGGAGAGCACCACCAGCGCGGCGGCCGGGCCGAGTACCGTCCGGGGGGCCAGTTCGGCGTACGGCTGGTTCTCCGACAGGAGCCTGCCCCACTCGGGGGTGGGCGGCTGTTCACCCAGGCCGAGGAAGCCGAGCGAGGCCAGGACCAGGACGGCGGTCGGCAGCCGCAGCAGTGCGTTGCGCAGGAGGGCCGGCAGGACCGCGGGGAGCAGGTGGCGGCGCAGCAGGTGCAGCCGTCCCGCGCCGAGCGCGACGGAGGCGGCGATGTGACCGCTCGCGCGTTCCTGTTCGAGCAGGGCGGCGGTCTGCGCGGCGTACGGGCTCCAACCGACCACGCAGACCGCGATCGCCGCGCCCCACACCGAGGGGCCGGTCACGCCCGCGACCAGCAGACCGGTGAGGACTGCGGGCAGGGTCGCCCCGACCTCCGTCGGACCGGCGCTCGCCCGCGGTGCCGTGCCCAGCAGGAGTCCGGTGACCGCGCTGACCGCCGTCACGGCGAGGGCGACACCGGCCGTGCGCAGCGCCCCGTGGCCCAGCCGGGCCAGCAGATCCCGGCCCAGCGCGTCCGTGCCCAGCGGGTGTTCGAGGGACGGGGACACCAGCCGCGCCGCCGTGTCGACCTGCGAGGGGTCGCGGAGCAGGCCCGCCGTGACGAGGGCGAGCAGGGCTACTGCACATGCCGCGGTGATCCAGCGCAGGGAGCGCGGCGGGACGAGCCGGGGCCGGTGCAGGGCCGGCAGGGCGCCGTCACGCAGGGGGCGGCCGAGGAGGGCGTGGCGCAGGGCCCGGACCAGGATGCCGGCGCTCACGCCGAGCAGGACCAGCGCCAGGGTCGCGGTCTGGAGCACCGGGAGGTCCTGGGCGACGGCGGCCTCCAGGGCGAGCCGGCCGAGCCCGGGGATGTTGAAGATCTTCTCCACCGCGACCGCACCGCCGGCCAGGGCCACGACGGTCGGCAGCGGCTGCGGCAGCATGCCGGGCAGGGTGCGGCGCAGTGCGTTGCGGCCGATGTGACCGGGCGGGAGCCCGACGGCGTACGCCGTGCGCGCCCACGGTTCGTGGAAGGCGGCGGGCAGTGCCTGGTCGAGGATCCCGCCGAGCATCGCGCCCGACGGGATGCCGAGGGCCAGCGAGGGCAGCACCATCGACTGCGGCCCCTCCCACCCGCTGGACGGGAACCACCCCCACCACACCCCGCACACGGTGGCCAGCACGGAAGCAAGCAGGAACTTCGGCAGCGCGGCCAGCACGGCGGCCGTGGTGCCCGTCCGGTCCTGCCGCAGCCGGCGCCGGGAGCCGAGGAACACGGTGCGGGCACACACCAGCGCGGCGACCAGGGCGGTCACCATGAGCGCGCCCAGCATCAGGGTCAGCGAGACCGACAGGGCGGTCCCCACCTGCGGCATGACCGGTTCGCCGGAGACCCACGAGACGCCCGCGTCTCCGCGGGGCAAGCCGCCCAGAGTGCCCGAGATGCGCGAACGGTCCCTCGTCCAGCCCCAACTGCTCGCCTACGGTGGCAAGTTCCGCGGCTGTGGGGTTCTGGTCGGCGGAACGGGCGCGCAGCACCGTGCGGGCGGGGTCGGCGCCGGTCAGCCACGGCAGCAGGGCCACCGCACCGAGCAGCACGGCTCCGGCGAGCGCACGGCCTGCCGCCGCCGGCCACAGGGGCGGGCGGGCGGCGGGGGCGTGACAGGGGCGAGAGCGAGCGCCGCTATGAGGCCGCGGGAGGGGGTGCGCATGTCGGGTCCTGTCGTGCGGGGAGGTCGGACAGACAGCCGGGGCCCGTCCGGTGCTTGATCGGCGGCGTCAACATATAAGGGGAGCCTTACCAAACCCTCAGCCGGGTAGGTGAAAGCTCAACGAATGAACGGCCGCGGTTCGAATGAAGAGCTCTCGACCTGTTGTTCGCCCTGTGTCATCGTGTGGGCCGGGCGGAGGTGAGGCGCATGACCGGCGCGGACCCGGGGCTCTTCGGGCCGGACTCGGTGACCTGGCAGGTGCACAGCGACCCCGTGATGTGGATCGCGGGTGTCCGGGCGCTCTACCTCCAGGCCCTGCATCCCCGTGCGGTGCGCGGGGTCATGCAGAACTCCGACTTCCGGCGGGACGCCTGGGGCCGGCTGATGCGTACCGCCGACTTCGTCGGAACGACGACCTACGGCACCACCGAGGCCGCCGAGCGCGCCGGCGCCCGGGTCCGGAAGATCCACCGCATGCTGACCGCCACCGACCCGGACACCGGCGAGCGCTACGGCGTCGACGAACCCGCCCTGCTGATGTGGGTGCACTGCGCCGAGATCGACTCGTATCTGCAGGTCGCGCGCAGGTCAGGACTCCGGCTCACCGATGCCGAGGCCGACCGGTACGTGGCCGAACACCGGGTGAGCGCACGCCTGGTGGGTCTGGACACCGACGCCCTACCCGCGAACCGGGCCGAGCTGGCCGAGTACTTCGAGAAAGTGCGCCCGGACCTGGCCGCCGGACCCGAGGCACGCGAGGTGGACGACTTCCTGCTCCGCCCGCCGACGCACCCGCTCCTCGTACCGGCGCGCGAGGTGCTGTGGCGGCGCGTGGCACATCTGGCGTACGCCTCTCTGCCGCCGTACGCCCACGAGTTGTACGGCAGACCAGCCCCCGCTCCCGCCACCGTCACCCGCCAACTGCGCCTCGCGGGCCTCCTGCTGCGCCGCATCCCCGCACGTGTGCGGTGGCAACTCCCGCCCAAACACATTCTGCGGGCGATGGCGAGGCTCGGCCCCGACGCGCGCCCGGCACCGTACAAACTCGGACGATAGGCCGCCATACTGGGTGGGCCAGGGGGCGGGCGGACAGCTACCGGGGGGAGCGTCGCGCGACATGGGGTACAGCAGGCTCATCCATGGCCGGTACCGGCTGCTCGATCTGATCGGGCGCGGCGGCATGGGCGAGGTGTGGCGGGCCCGGGACGAGTCCCTGGGCCGGCACGTCGCCGTCAAGTGCCTCAAGCCACTCGGCCCGAACCACGACCACGCCTTCACCCGCGTGCTGCGGGAGCGGTTCCGCCGCGAGGGCCGGGTGGCGGCCGCGCTGCAGCACCGGGGCATCACCGTCGTACACGACTTCGGTGAGTCCGACGGCGTCCTCTACCTCGTCATGGAGCTGCTGGACGGACGCAACCTCAGCCAGCTCCTGGAGGACAACAAGCAGCACCCGCTGCCGGTCGCGGATGTCGAGGAGATCGCCGAGCAGGTCGCCGCAGCCCTCGCCTACTGCCATGAACAGGGCATCGTCCACCGGGACCTGAAACCCGCGAACATCATGCGGCTCGGCGACGGCACGGTGAAGATCTGCGACTTCGGCATAGCCCGACTCGGGCACGACATCGGCTTCACCTCCAGACTGACCGGCACCGGCATCGCCATGGGGACCCCGCACTACATGTCCCCGGAGCAGATCAGCGGCACCGAGGTCGACCAGCGCAGCGACCTCTACTCGTTCGGGTGCGTGCTGTACGAGATCGCCACCGGCGTACCGCCGTTCGACCTCGGAGACGCCTGGGCGATCCTCGTCGGCCACCGCGACACCCCGCCCCGCCCGCCGCGCGAGCACCGTGCCGAACTGCCCGAGTACCTGGAGCGGGTCGTCCTCGACCTGCTCGCCAAGGAACCCGGGCAACGGCCCGACGACGCCCGCGAGCTG
>NZ_JBEXSH010000878.1:0-3757 GCF_040613555.1 Streptomyces sp. NPDC006265 | reverse complement strand
ATCTCGTACCCTCCGCCTGGGCATCACCGGGCACGATGTCGAAGGGCCCCACCGTTCGCGGTGGGGCCCTTCGACGTGTCTCAGCGCTCGTTGTCCTGGTTCCAGAATTCCGATGTCCTGTCGGACCGGCCCCCGGCGCAGCGTGCGACCACGCGTCCGTCCTCGGCCGGATCGACACCGACCACGCTCACGTCGACGCCGAGAACAGTCGTGGTGAACGGCACGGCAAGGTTCTCCTCGATCATCGTGAAGAAGCCGATGAGCTGCTCATCGTCGCCGTAGGCGTCGACGGTGGCCTCTTCGATCGAGGCCTCCGGCACGGCTGGGTCCCAGGTGCTCATGGCCCACCGCAGCGCTGCGCCTTACGGTTGAGGACCGATGCGTTCAGCAGCGGCGTATCCGCCGTGGCGCCGTCGCCGGCAGTCATGCAAAGGCCCGCGATTGCCGGCGTGTGACGTTGCCTGGTGGGGTTCGGAAGTGAGTGGGCCTGGTGAGGGTCCGGCACGCGACAGGGCGGAAGAGAGTGGCACGAGTCGTAGTACGAGAGCCGAGTACGGGCGCGAGAAGCACACCGCCGCTGGCCCGGCAGGAAACATCCGCCTTCGTGAGGGAACTGCTCGGCGCCGGCTGGGCGGCGGTGTTCCTGCCCGGTGAGCCCGCCCGCCTTGGGCGGCTGCTGCTGTGGAAGCCGGCCGGGACAGCGGCCGGCGACAGTATGGCGCCCACCGGCCTTGAGACCGAGGCGGTGGAGCTGGTCCTGCCGCACGGCCGCTCGGTCAGGCGGCGCAGGGTCGAGGGTTACGCGCTGCCTGTCGCCGTCGCTGTCTCCGCCCTGGCTGATGCGGAGCCGACGCATCCCTCCGGCGCCGCCTGGCAGGCCGCCACTCGCTTCGCGCTGCGGCTGCTCGCCGACGGCCGCCTCCACCCGGCCCTCACCCCCGCCGGTTACGACACCTGGCAGGTGGGTCCCTTCACCGTCGCCCAGCGTCAGTCGCTGGACACCCTGGCCGCCGCCTTCCCGCCGCACGCCCACTGCCTGCCCGAGCCAGGCCCCGCGCCGGTACGGATCGCCGAACCGGCTGCGCTGGTACGCCAGTTCTGCGACGCGGTCGCCGATGATCTGGTCCGGACACCGGCCGCGCCGCTCGCCATGGGAGCGCTGCCGTACGCCCGGCGGGAGGCCCGTGCCGTGCCCGCCTTGCGGGAATGGGCCGAGGAAACCCAGGCGGCGCTCACCGCCGAGGTCAGTGTCTCCCTGCGCGTCGACGTACCCGAAGGGCGCCGACGGCAGTTCCGGGCCGTCCTGCAACTGCACACCGCGGCGGACCCGGCGCTCGTCATCGAGGCCGCACGGCTGTGGAGCGAGCCGACCGAAGTGGAGCGGCTGCTCGGCCCGCGCGCCGAGACCGAGACCCTGCTCGCCCTGCGTCGCGGCGCCCGCGCCTGGCCCCCGCTGCGGAGGCTGCTCGACGATGCCGCTCCCGATCAGCTCCGGTTGACCGACGACGAAGCCTTCGAACTCCTCGGGGACGCCACGGACGCGCTGCGCGTGGCCGGTGTCGACGTGCACTGGCCGCGTGAACTGGTCAAGGCGCTCACCGCGACCGCCGAGATCGGGCAGCGCACCGCCCCCGGTTCCACCACGGGCGGCCTGCTGGACACCGAGGCTCTCCTCGACTTCCGCTGGCAGATCTCCCTTGGCGGCGAACCGCTCACCGAGGCCGAGATGGATGCCCTCGCTGAGTCACGCCGTCCCCTCGTCCGGCTTCGCGACCAGTGGGTGGTCGCCGACCCGAAGCTGGTGGCCCGCGCCAAGCGCCGCCGGATGGAACCGCTCACCCCCATGGAGGCGTTGAGCGCCGCGCTGACCGGCGAGGCCGAGCGGGACGGTGACCGGGTTCCCTGTGCGGCGGCCGGTGCGCTCGGCGACCTGGTCGTTCGTATCCGCGACCCCGAGTCCCGCACCCCCGTGCCCCAGCCCGCCGCTCTCAAGGCCACGTTGCGCGAGTACCAGAAGCGGGGCCTGGCCTGGCTGGCCGAGATGTGCGCACTCGGCCTCGGCGGCTGTCTCGCCGACGACATGGGCCTGGGCAAGACCATCACCTTGCTCGCTCTGCACCTGCACCGCCAGAGCGACCCCACCACCGCGGGCCCCACCCTTGTCGTCTGCCCCGCCTCCCTGCTCGGCAACTGGCAGCGCGAGGCCGCCAGATTCGCACCGTCCACCCCCGTACGCCGCTACCACGGCGGCGACCGCCACCTGGGGGACCTGGCCGGCGACGAGATCGTCCTGGTCACCTACGGGGTACTGCGCCGTGACCGCGAAGTGCTCGCCGACACGGCCTGGTCGCTGGTGGCCGCCGACGAGGCCCAGCACGTCAAGAATCCCTACGCCGTCACCGCCCGCGAACTGCGCGCCCTGCCCGCCCGCGCCCGCGTCGCTCTCACCGGCACCCCCGTGGAGAACAACCTCTCCGAGCTGTGGGCCCTGCTCGACTGGACCACCCCCGGGCTCCTCGGCACACTCACCGCCTTCCGTGACCGGCATGCCCGCGCCATCGAGGCGGGCGAGGATCCCGAGGCAGCCGAGCGCCTGAACCGTCTCGTACGTCCCTTCCTGTTGCGCCGCAAGAAGTCCGACCCCGGCATCGCGCCCGAATTGCCGCCCAAGACCGAGACCGAACGCGTCGTCCCCCTGACGGCCGAGCAGACCAGTCTGTACGAGGCACAGGTCCGCGAGACCATGGCGAAGATCGCAGAGTCGGAGGGCATCACCCGGCGCGGTCTGGTGCTCAAGCTGCTCACCGCGCTGAAGCAGATCTGCAACCACCCCGCCCAGTACCTACGCCAGTCGACTCCCCTGCGGGGCCGCTCCGGCAAGCTCGACCTGCTCGACGAACTTCTCGACACCATCACCGCCGAAGGCGAATCCGTGCTGATCTTCACGCAGTACAAACAGATGGCGGCTCTGCTGGAGAAGCATCTCGCAGAGCGCGGCGTCCCCGCTCTCTTCCTGCACGGCGGCACCCCCGTCGCGCGGCGCGAGGAGATGGTGGACCGCTTCCAGCGCGGTGAAGTGCCAGTGTTCCTGCTCTCGTTGAAGGCGGCGGGCACCGGACTCAACCTCACCCGCGCCACTCACGTCGTGCACTACGACCGCTGGTGGAACCCGGCCGTCGAGGACCAGGCCACCGACCGCGCCTACCGCATCGGCCAGGACAAACCCGTCCAGGTACACAAGCTCCTCGCGGAGGGAACCGTGGAGGACAAGGTGGCGAAGCTGCTCGAAGCCAAGCGCGTTCTCGCCGACGCCGTCGTCGGCTCCGGCGAGGCAGCCCTGACCGAACTGTCCGACGACGATCTCGCCGAACTCGTCGCCCTCGGAAGGCAGTCATGAGCCCCGCTGTCCCGGGCCCGCGCCGTGCGCCCGCCCGCGGCAAGCGAGCCTTCGCCGCGACCTGGTGGGGCCAGGCATGGGTGGCCGCCCTGGAGGACTCCACCCTGGACGCCGGACGGCTCTCGCGCGGACGCACCTACGCCCGCAAAGGCATGGTCGGCCCGGTCACCGTCGCTCCAGGCCAGGTCAAAGCCGCTGTTCAGGGCAGCCGCCCGCGCCCGTACCGCTCCTCAGTCCACCTGCCCGTCCTCACCGGCCCTCAGTGGGACACCCTGCTCGACACGATCGCGGCCCGCGCCGGGCATCTCGCAGCACTTCTCGACGGCGAGATGCCCGCCGAACTCGTCGACGACGCCCGGC
>NZ_JBEXSH010000877.1:0-3762 GCF_040613555.1 Streptomyces sp. NPDC006265 | reverse complement strand
TGGTCGTCCTTTGGGGGCGTGATCGGCCTTCGGGTAGGCGGTGATCGTCCTCCGGGCAGGGCGGAGCCCTACACCGCCATGGGCCGGTCGTGCGGAACGATGCGGTGGGGAGGGGCCGGTGCCCGGGGGCGGGGCGGCGGCGAGCAGTGCGGGGACGGCCATGACAGGCTGGCGGCCGCTTCCGGACGTACTGCCGAGGGAGGCGCGGCACCTGGTCGAGCAGCTGCGGGCTCTGAAGGACCGTACGGGTCTGAGCCTCGCCGAGCTGGCCCGTTTCGGCCCGCGCCCGGGCGCTGCGCCGCCGGGCGCGGCCGGGCCGGGGTGTCCGATTCGTTCAAGACCGGGCCGTACGGGCCTGCCTACGGTGGCTCCATGACTGCACGATTCGATGCCATCGGCCTGGTCGTCTCCGACATGGCCGCCTCCGTCGCGTTCTACCGCCGGCTCGGGTTCGCCTTTCCGGACGGCGCCGAGGACCAGCCGCACGCCGAGGCCGGACTGCCAGGCGGGCTGCGGCTGATGTTGGACACCGAGGCGACGGTCCGTTCCTTCCTGCCCGAGTGGCAGCCGCCCGCGGGCGGGGGCCGGGCCTCGCTGGCCCTGCGCTGCGACGGACCGGAGGAGGTGGACGCGCTGTACGGGGAACTGGTCGGCTCGGGGTACCGCGGCGAGCTCAAGCCGTGGGACGCCTTCTGGGGACAGCGATACGCCGTCGTCCACGACCCGGACGGCAACGGAGTGGATCTGTACGCCCCGCTAGTGCCGTGGCAGGCAACGTTTGCCCGTTGAGGAGCGGCGTTTGGTGCGTGCTCTCGGCGTGCCGGCCGGAAGCCCTCGTACTGGACGTACTTGGGGTTTCGGCCGGTGCGGCGAGTGGGGGTACCCCCTGCCCGAGCGGAGTCGAGAGCGTGGGGGAGCGTGCCGGGCGTCGTGACCGGGGCGAACGTTGCCTGCCGCGGCACTAGCCACCGCGGCCGAGTAGCTCCCCCAGCGCAAGACCCGACAACTCCCTCACATCACGGGCCAGATGGGCCTGGTCGGCGTAGCCGGCCCGGGCGGCCGTCTGCGCGAAGGGCACACCGGCCCGGGCCAGCGCGAGGGCGCGGCGCAGCCGCAGGATGCGGGCCAGGGTCTTGGGGCCGTAGCCGAAGGCGGACAGCGAGCGGCGGTGCAACTGGCGTGCGCCGAGACCGAGTTCATCGGCGGTGGCGGCGACGGGGCGGCCCGCGTCCAGGGCGGTGACGAGCTGCCGGAGCAGCGGGTCCGGGGGTTCGGCACCGGCCGCCTGCCGCAGCGCGAGTTCCTCCAGGCCGCTCGCCGGATCGGGGGCCGCGTTCACCCGGTCGGCCAGGAGCCGCACCTGCGAGGCCGGCCACAGGTCCGCGAGCTGGACGCGCCGGTCGCGCAGCTCGTGCGCCGGCACGCCCAGCAGCACCGGTGCCGTGCCCGGGTAGAAGCGGATCCCGGCCCAGGGGCCGGTCACCCCGCCCGGGAGATAAGCGCGGGTGTCGGGCCCGGCGACCATCAGCCGCCCGTCGTGCCAGAGCAGGTCCATGCACCCGTCGGGCAGGACCCGCCCCACCCCGGGCCGGGACGGGGTGTTGGTCCACACGACCGCGCCGGGCAGCCGCGATACCCGCTCCACGTACACGTGGGCCAGGCTACGCCGCGGTCGGACGGCAGGCACGGGGGCGGACGCAGCAGGCACGGAGGGTGGCTCGACAGCAGGCACGGGCCCGGTGCCCGCCGCTACGCCACCCGCCCCCGGTACTCCACCGGGCTCACCCCGTACACCCGCTTGAACGCCGTCGACAGGGCGAACGCGCTGCCGTAGCCCACCCTGCGGGCCACCGCGTCGAGGGTGTCGGCGGAGTCGCGCAGACGGTCGGCGGCGAGGGCGAGGCGCCAGCCGGTGAGGTAGCTCATCGGGGGCTCGCCCACCAGGACGGTGAAGCGACGGGCCAGCGCGGCCCGGGACACCCCGGCCTTCGCGGCGAGCGTGGCGAGGGTCCACGGGTGGGCCGGGTCGTCCTGGAGGAGGCGCAGGACACCGCCGACGACCGGGTCGGCGAGGGCCCGGTACCAGCCCGGTGCCTCCGCCTCGGGGCGGGCGAACCAGGCCCGCAGCGCCGCGATGACCAGCAGATCCAGCAGCCGGTCCAGGACGATCTCCTGCCCCGGCTCGTCGCGGGCGATCTCCTCGGCGAGGTAGGGCGTGAGCGGGCAGTCCCACACGTCCGTCGTGAGGGTGAGCAGCGGTGGCAGGGCGTCCAGCAGCCGCCCGCCGACCTCGCCCTGCATCGGGTAGGTGCCGATCAGCATCACGGTGTCCCCGTCGAGCCGGTCGCCCCAGGTGCGCACCCCCAGGTCCATGGAGCCGTTGAGGGGCCGTCCGTCGGGGTGGCGGCACTCCTGGTGCGGAAGGATCACCGCCTGCGGCGCCGTGCCGGGGGCGTCGGCGCAGGTGTACGGGTCCGGGCCGCGGGCGATGGCGAGGTCCCCGGCCCTGAGCCGCGCGCTCTCGCCCTGGTCGGGCACGATCCACGCCTCGCCGCGGACGACGAGCATCACGGTGAGCGGGGCCCGGTCCTCGACGCGGACCGCCCACGGCGGGTCGAAGCAGGCCCTGATCATGAAGGCGCCCCGGGCGCGGGGGCCCTCCAGCAGACCGGCGAGGGGGTCCCCCCGCGTGAGCGTGGCCGAGCGTGGGGGCGGGTCCATGCGGCCAGCGTAGACGCGGTCGTATGGGAATGAGCCGTTCAGCGATGGTTCCGTGCGGGATACGGCAGTTGACTCGACGGCATGACGAACACGGCGGAGCACACGACACGGAACGCGGTACGGAACACCCAGGGCATGACGGTGGTGGTGACGGGCGCGTCGGGGCGTACCGGGAGCAGGGTGGCGCGGGCCGCGAAGGCGGCCGGGCTCACGGTGCGGGCGGCGTCGCGGGCGACGGGCTTCGACTGGTGGGACCGCTCGACCTGGGCGGACACCCTGCGTGGCGCCGATGCGGCCTATCTCGCCCACCCCTCGGACGTCGGCGCTCCGGGTGCCGCCGAGGCCGTGGGCGCACTGGCGCGGGAGGCGGTCGGGCTGGGGGTACGGCGGCTGGTGCTGCTGTCCGCACGGGGCGAGGACCAGGCGCTGCCCACCGAGGAGGCGGTGCACGCCTCGGGGGCGGACTGGACGGTCGTTCGGGCCGCGTGGTTCGCGCAGAACTTCAGCGAGGGGCCGCTGGTGGCGGAGCTGCGGGAGAGCGGTGGACTGGTCTTCCCGGCCGACGAGGTGCGTGAGCCGTTCCTCGACGTGCGGGACATCGCGGACGTGGTGGTGGCCGCGCTGACGTCCGGCGAGCGGTACGTGGGGCGCACGCTCACGCTCTCCGGGGCGCGGCTGCTGACCTTCGGGGAGGCCGTCGCCGAGATCGCCGGGGCGACGGGGCGCCCGCTGACGTACCGGGCCGTCTCGACACGGGACTACGGAGAGGCGCTGGTCGGCTTCGGTGTGCCGCGGGAGGAGGTGGCGGGCATGACGGCGATCTTCGACACCCTCCTCGACGGCCGCAACGCGCGCCTGTCGGGCGGTGTGCGGGAGGTCCTGCGCCGTGCGCCCCGGGACTTCGGCGACTTCGTGCGCGAGGAGGCCGCGGCGGGGACCTGGAAAGCGGCAAGGTCGAACAGGGCATTCCGGAGGACGACCCGCGCAATGCCGCGACCATCGCCGACAATGTGGGCGACAACGTCGGCGACTGCGCGGGCA
>NZ_JBEXSH010000876.1:0-3763 GCF_040613555.1 Streptomyces sp. NPDC006265 | reverse complement strand
CAGGAGCCGCCCTACGGCCGCCACGCGGTCGTTCCCGCTCATGTCGCCTCCCGGTCGCCGGACGGGCTCATGACCGCACGGCCTTCGCGGCCGTCACCGCGGGCGCCGGGCCCCGCGGCCGGTGCAGCAGGATCGATGTCGCCCGGTGGCAGATCGCCCGTACGCGCTCGGGGGACAGGCCGAGCAGGGCCGCCGTCTGCTCCTCGGCGACGCCCTCGTAGAGCCTGAGGACCAGGATCAGGCGTTCCTGGGGGGTGAGCGGGGCCAGGGGGCTCGCGGGATGCGGCCGGGAGCGGCCGAGCGCGCCGTAGTGGTGCCACGCGCCGCGCGCGAAGCGGGTGGCCAGGTACTGGCGGGTGCGGTCGTACGGATCCTCGCCGTGCAGCCGGTCCCAGCACGCGTAGGTGTGCGCCAGCGACAGCGTCAGCAGGCGCCGCGCGCGCGGGTTGTCGTCGGGGGCCTCCGCGGTGAGCAGCGTGACGGCGTGCAGCAGCCGCCCGGCCGCGCCCGCGACGAACGCCTCGAACTCCCGGGCGCGACGGGTTGCCCGGGACGCATGCCGCTCCAGCACCGCGCCTCCCGCCTGACGGCGACCCTGAGGATGCGGGCACCCGGCCGCGCGGGACGGGGGCCCGGTCTCATATCAGGTCAGGGACGGCCCCGAGGTCAAGAGCCGCGCACGGCTCGGGCGGCGCCACGCACGCGTGGGGCTCGGGCCGTGGCACCGGACGTCGTGCGGGTACGGCGGTCAGGACTCCGGCTGTGCCTCCGGCCCGGGCACCCCCTGCGCCGCCATCCGGGAGGACAGCGCGGTGTTGAAGCGCGTGAGGAGGTCGCAGAACGCCTCGCGCTCGTCGGGCTCCCAGTCGTGGGTCAGCTCGGCCATCAACTGGCGCCGCGAAGAGCGCACTTCCTCCAGCCGGGCCTGCCCGCGCGGGGACAGCTGCAGCACCACCGCGCGCCCGTCCTCGGGGTGCGAGGTGCGCTTGACCAGGCCGGTGTCGACGAGCGGAGCCACCTGCCGGGTGACCGTCGACGAGTCGATCCCCATGCTCGCGGCGAGCGCCTTGACGCCCATCGGGCCTTCTTTGTCGAGGCGGTTGAGCAGCAGGTACGCGGCGCGGTCCATGGAGTTGCGCACCTGCCCGACTCCGCCGAGCCGGGTCTGTTCGGCACGGCGGGCGAACAGCGCCACCTCGTGCTGCAGCGTGTCGAGAAGACCGGTGTCACCGACGGTCGTCATGTCCATCGACATTTCAGGTGTTGTGGGCATGGCCGGGGGCTCACTTCGTGGAGGGCTGGCAGATTGGGGGACAGGGTACGCGGCCGGAAGGCGGGTCGTACCGGCGCTGCGCAAAGCGGGTCTCGGAGGTTGGTCACAACGGTCGTTCCCGCCTGTGAACTGCGATGCTGGAGTCATGAGCTACAGCACGGCTGACTCCTTTCGGCCCGTCACCCTCGACGACGTGCGCGGCGCGCAGAAGATGCTCTCGGGCGTGGCGCGGGTGACCGCGCTGGAAGGCAGCAGGCACCTGTCCCAGATGGTCGGTGCGCCGGTGCATCTCAAGTGCGAGAACCTCCAGCGGACGGGCTCGTTCAAGCTGCGCGGCGCGTACGTCCGGATCGCCGGTCTGCTGCCGGAGGAGCGCGCCGCCGGTGTCGTCGCCGCCAGCGCCGGCAACCACGCGCAGGGCGTCGCCCTCGCGTCCGCCCTGCTCGGCGTGCGGTCCACGGTGTTCATGCCGAAGGGCGCTCCGCTGCCCAAGGTCAGCGCCACCCGGGACTACGGGGCCGAGGTGCGGCTGCACGGCCAGGTGGTCGACGAGACGCTGGCCGCCGCGCAGGAGTACGCGGCCGAGACGGGCGCGGTGTTCATCCACCCCTTCGACCACCCCGACATCATCGCGGGCCAGGGCACGGTGGGCCTGGAGATCATGGAGCAGTGCCCCGAGGCGCGCACGATCCTCGTCGGCATCGGCGGGGGCGGGCTGGCCGCCGGGATCGCCGTGGCGGTGAAGTCCCTGCGGCCGGACGTGCGGGTGGTGGGTGTGCAGGCGGCGGGCGCTGCGGCCTACCCGCCCTCGCTGGCGGCGGGCCGGCCGGTGTCCGTCGAGAACCCGGCGACGATGGCCGACGGCATCAAGGTCGGGCGGCCCGGTGACGTGCCGTTCGCGATCATCGGCGAGCTGGTCGACGAGGTGCGCACGGTCAGCGAGGACGAGCTGTCCGCCGCGCTGCTGCTGTGCCTGGAGCGGGCCAAGCTGGTGGTGGAGCCGGCCGGGGCGAGCCCGGTCGCGGCGCTGCTGAGTGAGCCGGGCGCCTTCGAGGGGCCGGTCGTGGCGGTGCTGTCCGGCGGCAACGTCGACCCGGTGCTGATGGAGCGGGTGCTGCGGCACGGCATGGCCGCCCAGGGCCGCTACCTGGCGGTCCGGCTGCGGCTGACGGACCGGCCCGGTGCTCTTGCCACTCTTCTGGGCGCGTTGTCAGTGGTCGACGCTAACGTCCTCGATGTGAGCCACGTCCGAACCGACCCGCGGCTCGGGCTCACGGAGGCGGAGGTCGAGCTGCACCTGGAGACGAAGGGCCCGGCGCACTGCGCCGAGGTGGGTCAGGCGCTGCGCGAGGCGGGCTACACGGTCATCGGCTGACCAGGGCCATCGGTCATCGGCTGACCGGCCCATCGGTCATCGGCTGACCACAGGGCCATGGTCATCGGCTGCCCGCACGGTCCCCGGCCGGCCGGCTCCCGAGCCTGTCCAAGATCCTTTCGTCTCACGGAGCGCAACGCGGAAAAACTCATTGTGAGACGCGATACATCGCGTTATGGTGTGTCGGTGAGAAGCCTCACCGGACGTCTGTCCGGTCATCCCCGAAGACGTGGAGACTCATATGCCAGGCGCCATCTACGCCGAAGGTCTGGTCAAGACCTTCGGTGACGTAAAGGCCTTGGACGGCGTCGACCTCGACGTGCCCGAAGGCACGGTCCTCGGCCTGCTCGGGCCGAACGGCGCGGGCAAGACCACCACCGTCCGCTGCCTCACCACCCTGCTGCGGCCCGACAGCGGGCGGGCGGTCGTCGCGGGCATCGACGTGCTCAAACAGCCCGACGCGGTCCGCCGCTCCATCGGCCTGTCCGGCCAGTTCGCGGCCGTCGACGAATACCTGACCGGCCGGGAGAATCTCCAGATGGTCGGCCAGCTTTACCAGATGCGGGCCAAGGCGGCGAAGGAGCGCGCGACCGAACTGCTGGAGCAGTTCCACCTCGCGGACGCCGCCGACCGCCCCACCAAGACCTACTCCGGCGGCATGCGCCGCCGCCTCGACCTCGCGGCCGCCCTGGTCGTCTCGCCGCCCGTGATGTTCATGGACGAGCCGACGACCGGGCTCGACCCCCGCAACCGCCAGCAGCTGTGGGAGGTCATCAAGCAACTCGTCTCCGGCGGCACCACGCTGCTGCTCACCACGCAGTACCTGGAGGAGGCCGACCATCTGGCGCACGACATCGCGGTGGTCGACCACGGCAAGGTCATCGCCAAGGGCACCTCCGACCAGCTCAAGGCCCGCACCGGCGGCGAGCGCGTCGAGGTCGTGGTGCACCAGCGCGAGCACATCCAGACCGCCGCCGAGGTCCTCGCCGGCTTCGGCAAGGGCGAGACCACGGTCGAGGAGCACATGCGCAAGCTCACCGCCCCCGTGACCGGCGGCGCCAAGCTCCTCGCCGAGGTCCAAGCGGGTCGCCCACCGCGCCGAGGTCACCGCGGTC
>NZ_JBEXSH010000875.1:0-3765 GCF_040613555.1 Streptomyces sp. NPDC006265 | reverse complement strand
AGGTGACATGCCAGCAGATACCCCGCTCAGCAATCGTCTGGACGACGATGACTACCCGGCCTACACCATGGGCCGGGCCGCCGAGATGCTCGGCACCACCCCAGGCTTCCTGCGAGCCCTCGGGGAGGCCCGGCTGATCACGCCGCTGCGCTCGGAGGGCGGGCACCGCCGCTACTCGCGCTACCAGCTGAGGATCGCCGCGCGCGCCCGTGAGCTCGTCGACCGGGGGACCCCGATCGAGGCCGCCTGCCGCATCGTCATCCTCGAGGACCAACTCGAGGAAGCGCAGCGCATCAACGCCGAGTACCGTGCCGCGCACGAAGCCTCCGGCGGTTCCGCTCCCGCTTCGAGCTGATCGCGCGACGGCAGGCGGGGCCTGTCATCCGCTCCACGAGACCCCGGGTCGGCGACCTGGGGTTCGCTGTTGCCCCCGCACATGCGCAACCCGTCCCGGGTGAACCGCCCCCCGTCATCAGGTCAACCGTCCCGGACTCTTGACTCATTCAGCGTTAGTGGCGATTCTCGTCGCACACTTTGCGAGGTCATGACAAGGCGACCGCGCGACCCGCCGATCGAGGGACGTGGGCTGTGATCAGTTCCGGACGCCCGTACCGCAGACGCAAGAACGTCACCGTTGTCTCGCTGCTCCTGCTCGTGCTGTCGATCGCGCTCGGCCCCACCCCGAGTGCGGCGGCCGGGAACGACTGGTGGGACCCGACCGCACGGCCCGCGCCGGACTCCCGGATCAACGTCACGGGCGAGCCCTTCACCGGCACCGACGCCAAGGGCCAGGTGCGCGGGTTCGTCGACGCGCACGACCACATCCTCTCCAACGAGGCCTTCGGCGGACGTCTGATCTGCGGCAAGGCGTTCTCCGAACAGGGCGTGGCCGACGCGCTCAAGGACTGCCCGGAGCACTACCCCGACGGCTCGCTCGCGATCTTCGACTTCATCACCAACGGCGGTGACGGCAAGCACGACCCGAACGGCTGGCCCACCTTCAAGGACTGGCCGAGGCACGACTCGCTGACCCACCAGCAGAACTACTACGCCTGGATCGAGCGGGCCTGGCGCGGCGGACAGCGGGTGCTGGTCAACGACCTCGTCACCAACGGCGTGATCTGCTCGGTGTACTTCTTCAAGGACCGCTCCTGCGACGAGATGACGTCCATCCGGCTGCAGGCCAAGCTGACGTACGACATGCAGGCCTACGTCGACAAGATGTACGGCGGGCCCGGCAAGGGCTGGTTCCGGGTCGTCACCGACAGCGCGCAGGCCCGCCAGGTCATCGAGCAGGGCAAGCTGGCGGTGGTCATGGGGGTCGAGACCTCCGAGCCGTTCGGCTGCAAGCAGGTCCTGGACATCGCGCAGTGCGGCAGGGCGGACATCGACAAGGGCCTGGACGAGCTGCACGCGCTGGGCGTGCGCAGCATGTTCCTGTGCCACAAGTTCGACAACGCCCTGTGCGGGGTGCGCTTCGACTCGGGCTCGCTCGGAACGGCCATCAACGTCGGTCAGTTCCTGTCGACCGGCACCTACTGGAAGACCGAGACGTGCAAGGGCCCGCAGCACGACAACCCGATCGGCAACGCGGCGGCGCCCGCGGCCGAGAAGAAGCTCCCGGCGGGCGAGGAGGTCCCCTCGTACAGCGCCGACGCCCAGTGCAACGTGCGGGGGCTCACCGATCTCGGCGAGTACGCCGTGCGCGGCATGATGAAGCGCGGCATGATGCTGGAGATCGACCACATGAGCGTCAAGGCAACCGGCCGGGTGCTCGACATCTTCGAGGCCGAGTCCTACCCCGGTGTGCTCTCCTCGCACAGCTGGATGGACATGGACTGGACCGAGCGGGTCTACGGACTCGGCGGCTTCATCGCCCAGTACATGCACGGCTCCGAGGGCTTCGTCGCGGAGGCGAAGCGTACCGAGGCCCTGCGCGACAAGTACGGCGTGGGCTACGGCTACGGAACCGACATGAACGGCGTCGGCGGCTGGCCGGGACCGCGCGGGGCGGACGCGCCGAACAAGGTCACCTACCCGTTCAGGAGCGTCGACGGGGGTTCGGTCATCGACCGGCAGACCACCGGCGAGCGCACCTGGGACCTGAACACCGACGGCGCGGCCCACTACGGTCTCGTCCCGGACTGGATCGAGGACATCCGCCGGGTCGGCGGCCAGGACACGGTCGACGACCTGTTCCGGGGCGCCGAGTCCTACCTCGACACCTGGAGGGCCTCCGAGAACCACAAGGCCGGCGCCAACCTCGCGGCGGGAGCGGCCACGTCGGCCAGCTCCTCGGAGTGGAGCCTGTTCACGAGCTACCAGCCGCACCGGGCCGTCGACGGGGACCGCCGCACCCGCTGGGCCAGCGACTGGAGTGACGACCAGTGGTACCAGGTCGACCTCGGCTCGGCGCGGACCGTCGGGCGGGTCACCCTCGACTGGGAGCGCGCGTACGCGAAGTCGTACCGGATCGAGCTGTCCGCCGACGGCGTGAACTGGCGGACCGCCTGGTCCACGACCGCCGGTGACGGCGGCCTGGACACCGCGCGGTTCGCCGGAACACCGGCCAGGTACGTCCGCGTCCACGGGCTGGAGCGCGGCACCGGCTGGGGCTACTCCCTCCACGAGGTCGGCGTCCACAGCGGCTGACCGGCCACGAGAGGGGCTCCATGGCACGGTTGCCGTCCGCCGAGCGGCGGCGACAGCTCACCGAAGCGGCGATCAGGGCGATGGCCCGGGACGGCGTCCCCAGGACGACGACCCGGTCCATCGCCGCCGAGGCGGGCGTCTCGCTGAGCGTCTTCCACTACTGCTTCGACTCCAAGCAGCAGCTGATCGAGTCCGTGATCACCACCATCACCGGCCACTACGTGACGGTGGTGAAGGAGGCCATCCGGCCCAGAGCCACCCTCGAGGAGACCGTGCGGGCGGGATTCCAGGCGTACTGGGACCACGTCCGCGCCCACCCCGACGAGCACATGCTCACCTACGAACTCACGCAGTACGCCCTGCGCCAGCCCGGTTTCGAGCATCTGGCGCGCCGTCAGTACGAGCTGTACGCCGAGGCGTACACCGAGCTCATCGACCAGCTGCGGGAGGCCATGGGGCTGCGCCTGCGGGTGCCCGTCCCCGTCCTCGCCCGCTACCTGGCCGCCATGACCGACGGCCTGACGCTCAACTACCTCGTGCTCGGCGACGACACGGCCCAGGCGGGCCTCCTCGACATGGTCACCGCGCACGTCGCCGGACTGGTGCACGAGAACTGACGGGAGGCTCTCCCGAATCGGTTGTCATGGGAACGGCCCTGAGGGGCATTCGAACAAAACAAGTCGAAAGTGAGGAGAGTGCGGCCCGTTCGGTCCGTGCCATCGACAACTGGGAGTTTTCCATGGCGAGTTACGGCGGTTCCTCTGCCGCGTCCTCCGGTTCGCGCACCAACGGCCTGGCGATCGCGAGCCTGTGCTGCGGCATCATCGGCCTGTTCCTCCTGAACATCGTCCTCGGCCCGCTGGCCATCATCTTCGGTGCTGTCGCCCGCCGCCAGGCGTCGGTCAAGAACGGTGCCGGAATGGCGAAGGCCGGCATCATCCTCGGCATCGTCGACGTGGTCCTGTGGCTCGTGCTCCTGGCCATGGCCAGCAGCAACGGCGGCTTCAGCTGGTACGTCGGCGGCTAGTCCCATCCTCCGCACATGACCGGTTCGGGTGATCTGATGATGTGACCGGTACCTGGACGGGTGTGACTCGTTGAGTGGACGTGCCG
>NZ_JBEXSH010000874.1:0-3766 GCF_040613555.1 Streptomyces sp. NPDC006265 | reverse complement strand
GCGAGGACCACCGGGGCGTGTTCGGGCCCGAAGACGACGTATCCCTCCGCCAGGTACGACAGGGCGCCCCACTCCTCCCGCCGGTGGGCCCGGGCCAGAACCCGCCCGCAGGGTGCGCAGACGATCCACGGAACGAGCACCGCCTCGGCGAACGGGTGCCCCGCCAGCACGAATCCGGCGGGCCGTGTCTCCTCCGCCCCGTCCGGGAGCACACGCAGCCCATGGGCCTCCTCCCCGACGTGGGGCAGGGCCGCGATCCGCACGCCGAGCCAGTCCCACTCCCCCCACTGCTCGGCCATCACCGCGAGCTCGGCGCGAGCCGACTCCCCGATGCCCGGGCCTTGTTCACGCAGCCGGTCGACCAGCAGCTCCAGACCGGCCTCCTGCTCGCCGATGTCCCAGCAGTCCTGGACCTCCTCGCGGTCACCGGGCGCCGAGAGCAGCCCGGCCAGCCGGCTCCACACGACGGCCTCGGCGGCGTACTCCTGCGCGGTCATCCGTTGATCCCGCTGTAGTGCCGCAGGCTCCAGTTCCACAGCACCCGCGCCGCCAGGTACGCCAGCAGCCCGAGCAGCGGTGAGGCCGCCGCGAGCCAGTACGGAACTCCCGTCGAGTGGCCGTGTCCCGTCAGGACCGCCGCCGGGAAGTAGGCCACGAACGCGAGCGGAAGGCCGTAGGTCAGGAATCCGCCCACCGCCTTGGGCAGGACGTTCAGGGGGTAGCTGCCGAAGGTGCCGAGGAGTTCCTCCAGCCAGCGGCCCCACATGTCGGCGGCCGGGAAGCGCAGGGACGCACTGGCCACGACCGTGAACAGGGCCGCCTCCAGCAGCATGCCGCCGAGGACGGCCGCGACCAGGTACGTGATCCGGCCCGTCGTCCAGTCCATACCGCTGCGGGAGAGCGCCCCCAGCATCAGGCCCGCCGCCACCGTCAGGTCCCCGATGGCGTTGGTCGGGAAGAACGCCAGCTGTATCTGGCGGTGGACCGGCATCGGACGCATCAGATAGATGTCGATCCGGCCCTCCTGGATCTGCCGGCCGGCCCAGTGCATGCGCCCGAGGAACAGCACGAACAGCCCGTGCGCCAGCATCCGCGTCGCCGGGATCAGCAGCACGTCGGAGCTGTCCCAGCCGCCCATCCCGGCGAACCGCGACAGCAGCACCGTCGCGAACACGATCACCGACACCTGCCAGATCGCGCCGATCGCGATCATCAGCAGGAACTCGGTGCGGTACTCCATCTGCGCGCGGAAGTTGAGCGCCGTCACGCGCCACACGATCCGCAGAGCCTTCCAGGACATCTCAGCCTCCCTGCGAGATCACGCGCCGGGCGGCCCGCCGCCACAGCAACCGGGTGAACAACGCCAGCGCCACGACCCACGCGGCCTGGACGGAGAGCTGGAACGCCGCGTCGGACAACGGGATCCGGCCCACGTACAGCGACAACGGCACGCTCAGCGTGGCCTGGAAGGGGAGGAACGCGCTCATCGTCACGAACCAGTCCGGGAAGAACCACAGCGGCGCGTACACCCCGGACAGCAGGTTCTGCGCGAACAGCAGGATCAGCATGGCCGCGGTGTTGCGGACGGTCCAGAAACACAACTGGTCAAGCAGGAGCATGACGTAGTACAGGACCCACTGGCCGAGCAGCATGCTGAGCGCGAACACCCCGGCCACCGCGGGCGATCCGGGCGGCTCGACGACACCGGCGGCCAGGCAGATGACGTACCCCGTCAGCGCCCATGCCAGCCCGTACAGCTGCTCTCCGGCCGCCCGCAGGGCGTAGTAGCGCTGCGGCGGCAGCGGCCGCAGGTACCAGTACACGATGGTCCCGAAGTGCATGTGCTGCAGGACGGTGTCCCGGCCCGCGTACTGGTCCAGCTCCCGCAGCCGGGAGGCCAGGACGGCCAGCACGGCGTACGTGACCGCCTGGTCGCGGCTCAGCCCCGCGGTCGTGCCGGTCTGCGCGTACAGGCCCCTCCACAGCGACCAGACCAGCACCACCTGCACGGCCAGCCGCAGGGCGACGGCGGTCATCCGGGGCGGTGCGTTCAGCTCGCCGAGCGGGGTGACCCGGGCGGCGCGCCAGGCGTGGAGCACGGCCACGTCAGACCTCCCCGGCGTGCGCGTACGCGGCGCGCATCACGTCCTCGAGGTCCGCCTCGTCCAGGGCGATGTCCGTCACCTCGAACCGCTCGATCACCGCCTTCAGGGCCTGCTGGACGGTGGGCGCGTCCAGCCCGTCGGGACCGAAGACCACCTGCCCGCCGGTGTGCCGCAGCAGTGTGGTGCCCGGCGGCGGGACGACCTCGGCGTGCGGATCGGCCAGCGTGGCCCGCACCTGCCAGGTCGAGCCGAACTTCCGGCGGATCTCGTCGAGCGAGCCGTCCAGCATCAGCCGGCCGTGGTTGACCAGCACCACCCGTTCGGCGAGCCGCTCGACCTCCGTCATGTCGTGCGTGGTCAGCAGCACCGTACGGCCGCGCTGCTCCACCTGGTGCCGCAGGAGCTCCCGCACCTGCTCCTTGACCACCACGTCCATGCCGATGGTCGGCTCGTCCAGGAACACCACCGGCGGGTCGTGCAGCAGGGCGGCGGCCAGATCGCTGCGCACCCGCTGGCCGAGTGAGAGGTGACGGACCCGGGTGTCCCAGAACGACGACAGCTCCAGGATGTCGTCGAACTCCGCCAGCCGGGCCGCGTGTTCGGCCCTGGGCACCTCGTAGATGTCCCGCAGGATCGCGAACGACTCGCGCACCGGCAGGTCCCACCACAACTGGGTGCGCTGCCCGAACACCGCGCCCACGTTCCGGGCGTTGCGTTCCCGCTCCCGGTACGGCACCACGCCCGCGACCCGGGCCTCGCCCGACGTGGGGGTGAGGATGCCGGTGAGGATCTTGATGGTGGTGGACTTGCCGGCGCCGTTCGGGCCGAGCAGGGCGAGGAGTTCACCCGCGGCCACGTCGAAGGTGATGTCGCAGACGGCGTGCTTGGCCACCCGCTCGGGGTTGACCAGGGAACGGACGGCGCCCGCGAAGCCGGGGCGGCGGACGGTGGTGTGGAAGGTACGGGACAGCCCGCGGACCTCGATGGCGACACTCAACTGACCCACCAACTCCCTTGCGGCGAACACAGCAGCGGCCAGTCGGCGCGAGGGCCGACCGGCCGCGGAGGACACCCCGACACTCTCGGAATGTCGATCAATCGGTCAATCGATTAATCGTCTTCTTACCTGGTGGTCGAGAACACGAACGAGAACTCCGCCGGTTCCGCCTTCAGGAAGTACTGCGGCAGGGGGCCGGGGCCGCAGGACTGCGAGCCGATACCGTGCTGCCCGTGGTCGAGGTTGACCCACACCGTGTCGCCGGCCGTGAGGTCGGTGCGGTGCCGGGCCGCGTCCAGCTGCTCGGTCGTCCAGCGCCGCGCCGTGAACCAGAACTCCGGGTCACCCTCGATCCTGAGCCCGCCGAGCTCCACCCAGCGGACGTCGGCCCGGGCACCGTTCTCCTGCGGACGGACGTACGGCGTCTGCAGCCCGTCCACCGTGGACTGCCAGCGGCCGACCATGGACGCCGTCCCGGTGTCCGGGTACGCCTCGCCGGGGCCGCCGCCGAACCACTCCACCCGGTCCGCCTCCGCCAGCCCGAAGCGCACCCCGAGCCGGGGCAGCGGCACCGTCCAGTCGCCCTGAGGCGTCACGGTCACGCTGATGAGTGCGGCCGGGCTCGCGCTGCTGAGTTTCGCCGGTCCGGTGAGGTGTCGGGCCC
>NZ_JBEXSH010000873.1:0-3778 GCF_040613555.1 Streptomyces sp. NPDC006265 | reverse complement strand
GCCTTGATGGGCAGGGCGCGCGGCGGGTCGTAGGCCGTTCCCGTCATCACCGTGTGGACACCCCACCAGGACAGCGTGACCGCCGCGCCCGTGGCCTGGCTGAAGGAGGCATACTCCACGGACGCCCCCGACACCGAACTCTCCGACGACGGGGTGTCCACGACGGCGGGCGACTTCATGCGCCGAAAGCACCTCGGCCTGGCTGCCGGGACAGCTGTCGGCACCTGGGACCAGGCCGCGATGGCCTGCCTGCCCATGCGGTTCAACACCCTGCGCTGGCTCGGCCTGTCCGGCAAAACCGTGATCATCGACGAGGCCCACGCCTACGACGCCTTCGGCCACGCCCTCACCGTCCGCCTGCTCCAGTGGCTCGGCCACCTCGGCGCTCCCGTAGTACTGCTGTCCGCGACCCTCGCCGGCCACCTCGCCGAGCGCCTGGTCCACGCCTACCTCCAGGGCGCCGGCCACACCATCCCGAAGCCCGTCGACCCGGCCTACCCCGGCTGGTTGTTCGCGGACTCGACCACCGGCGTCGTGACCGCCTCCGGCACGATCCCCAGTGCCCGCGCTCACTCCCTCGGCGTCGACCAGCACCTCGTGCGCCACACCCACGACCCCAGCGTCGCCGACGGACGCGCCACGCAGCTGGTCCGCACCCTCGCCCCTCTCTACGAGGCCAGCGAAGACCCCGGCGCCGTCCTCGTCGTCTGCAACACCGTTCCTGACGCCCAGGCCACCTACCAAGCCCTCGCCGCCCGCTCCGGTACCCGCACCCCGAACCTCCTGCTGCTCCACGCCCGCATGCCGCAATGGCAGCGCGAGGACATCACCCGCCGACTCCTCGCTCTCCTCGGCCCCCGCGCTCGCCGACCGCGTGAGCCGTGGATCGTGGTGACCACTCAGGTCGCCGAGCAGTCCCTCGACGTCGACTTCGACCTGGTTGTCACCGACCTCGCACCCCTTGCCCAGCTCCTTCAGCGCGCCGGCCGCGGACACCGCCACTCCCTCGCCGGCCGCGGACACCGTCCCGCCTGGGCACCCGCCCCACGCCTCGTCGTCTTGACACCCGCTGGGGAGCTGCCACCACCAGCGTGGGGGAACGTCTACGACCAGGCCCTGCTGCGCCGGACCCGCGACCTGCTCGCGGAGCAGGCCGACGCACCCATCGCCATCCCGGACGCCGTCACCCCCATGATCGAAACCGTCTACGCGGACCTGAACACCCTCGCCGAACAAGCTCTGCGCGACGACCACCGACGCGCTGGCCAGGAGGCCGCATACGCTGCGGCCGCTGACACCGCAGCCATCCCCGCCCCCGACACCCTCACTGACCTCTACCCGATCACCGACCGCGACCTCGACCCCGACCTGCTCACCACCCGCCTCGGCGCCGACTCGGCACGGCTGCTGCCCATCTACCACGGAGACGACGCCACCTACTGGCTCGACCCCCAGCGCAGCTGCCCCCTGCCCATGCCGGCCCCCGGCCACAAGCGGCTGACCCGCGAACAGGTCGCCGATCTCGCCCGTCTCAGCATCCCGGCCCCCGCAACGTATCTACCCGACGCACCCGACACCGCCCCGCCCACGGAGTGGAACAAGACTCCGCTCGCCCGGGATCTGCGTCTGCTGCCTCACCGGGTACTGCCTGACGGGCATATACAGGGCCGGCGGACAGAACGACACATCCTGGGTCTCAACCCGGTCCTCGGACTGGTCCGTTCCACCGCCCGATGAACCAACAACGGCAGCGGCCGATTGTGCTGGATTCCTTGGAGCAAAGACCACCAGCACCTGCTTGTCGCAGCTCGGCAGCCTGCAACTCCAGGTGAGATCCACCGGTCAAGCCCACGCCGACGGCAAAGGCGACAGGGCCTGTCGGACGACCCGACGGCACTCACCCCGGAACCCAACCCCACGACACGGCCTTGCAACTGCCGCTCCGCACGGGCAAGACGGCCGCCGAGGAGCATGCCGGCCCCTCCTTCCGCACCGGCGATACTCGTTCGCGCCACGACACCAAGCGAGTGGGTGGACCGCGGGCGGCCCCAAATGCCGAACAGTCGGGCGGTCAGGTGTCAGCCATGTCCGGTTCTCGTGCTTCACGGGTGCCGGGCCGCAACGCCGGGCAAAGTGGGGGCCGCAGACAATCCGGGCCGGTCTCCCGGCCTGGGGGGATGTACTGACGGCCTTGGGGAGGGGACGGCATGACGCTGTTCACACGGAACACACCGGACGACGACAACGGCCAAACGAACCAGCAGCGATGGCTCCAACAGCCAGCAGGAAACGCCGAGTTCGACCGGGCGGAGTTCATCGACCGTTACGCGGTACTGCGGTGGGACACAGACCGCGGCGGCGTCGCGCTTGTGCACTCGATGGTCGACGGCAACGCCGCCCCCAAGATCGCCGCCGGCGCCCTGCGCCGACACCACGGTGCACGCCTGGCCGACAGATACGCGTGCGTGGTCGTGGCACAGACCAGCACCCAGGTGAGCCAGCCCTGGGTGCCCGACCTCCAGGCCTACGACGTTGAAGGGGGCGACCAGCCGTACTACGCGACGTGGGCCGAACTGGCAGCCCTTCTCGGACAACCGGCGCCGTACTGGTTCCACGCGCTGCGCGACCGCGATGCGATCGCCGCCTGGCGGCCGGGCGCACCACCGGCGGTGGTGCCCGCACACGACATCGCCACCCCGGTCACGGCGCTGACGGAGCTCGCCGCGGACGAGCCGGACGGGTCCCCGGCGGCCGAGCTGTGCTGGTACCTCGCTCGCGAAGTCCGCCACCGCGGCCACGCCTCGACCACCCGCTACATCGCCGAACTGCGCAAGAACGCGGCCGACGGCGGCGACGGTGCCCACCTCGTCCTTGGCGCGGTACCGGCTCCGCTGCTGCGCGCCGCCCCCGAGGAGCCGACGGAGATGGTCCGTCGAGCCGGCTGGCTGAGCATCACCGAACGCCGCGATGTCCTCGCCCACCGCGTCGCTGCCTTCGCCCAGCGCTGGGACGGTGGAAAGGACTGGCACACCGGAGCCGTGGTCAGCGTGCGGCCGGACGCCTGCGCCACCGCCCGCGAGTGGGCCAAGCGCCTGGTCCCGGCAGCTGTCGACCAACCACCGACCGTCCTGGAGAAGGTACTGCTGGCCAACGACCGCGAGACCGACGACGACGTCCTCCTCCACGACCCCGTCGCCGGCGTCCCCGTGCTGCTGCGCTCTCCGGACACTGGCACTACGGACCTGTCCACCTACACACTGCAGCGCCTGCCGACCCGCTCGCCGCTCGCGGCCCTCGTCCTCAGCGCCGGAACCTGCTGGATCCGTACCGAAGACCAGACCTTGTGGCTGGCACCCGAACGGGACGGCTGGGGCATCGGCTACGGCTACTCGGGCAACGGCTGCCACACTCTCGCACGCCTCGTCGATGTCCTCCTCGACGACATCTCCGCCCCTGCGGTACGCCCCAACGACCCCGCGGCACCGCCGGCCCTGTTCGAGCTACTCCGCGACGCCCCCGGCACTGCGACCTACACCCGAGCCCAACTGCTCGCAGCCCGGGCCGGATAACGACGTCAGGGCCCTTGCCCGCACGCTGAAGCCCCCGACGGGGCACCATGCGCAGTGCATCGCGCCTTCCCGTCTGGAAGAGCACGGCGGGCCCCTCGTGCTGAAGAACCAAGGAGGGGCCCGCCCCGCTTCCGCCCGGCCCGAGCCGGGCGGACCCGGCTGGTTGCAGGAGGTCGTGCGGGTGATGATCCGGCCGTCCGGGACGCGCT
>NZ_JBEXSH010000872.1:0-3779 GCF_040613555.1 Streptomyces sp. NPDC006265 | reverse complement strand
GGGACGGCTGTACTCGCCGTGGACCGCCCACGTCCGTTCATGAGGACGAGACGCGAACTCGCGCGAGGCGCGGGGAAGGGGCGGGCGCGGTCGGCCCCACGGTGAGGAGGTGCCGGGTCGAGTCTCGGCCCGGCGGGCAGTCTCGCATCCGGGCGCCTCGCCCCGGCTCCCCGTCGCCATGCCTCACGAGTGGGACAGCTGCCCGGCTCCACCCCGCCGGCGTATCCGCTCCTGCGCCCGCTCGGCCGCCCGCTCCTGCCTCCGGGTCCGGCGCCGCTCGCGCCGCAGGGCACGCGCCGTGCTGCTCGGCACGGACACCACGCCGTTGCGCTGGTTCCAGACCTGGCGCGTGACCCACACGTCGAGCGCTCCCCAAGTGGCCGCGATCGTGCTGACCACACTGCTGATCACCATGGGGAACGCCAGCCAGGACCCGGCCATCGTGCACAGGAAGGCCACCATCGCCTGGATCAGCGTCACTGCAATGAGGAGGACCGCCCGTACCGCCGCAGTCCGCACCGGATCCGGCAAGCGACGCCGCCGCGCGGGCTCCTCGACCCACAAGGGCCGGTAGTGCTGCTCGCGGGCGCCACGACCAGCCTCGTGAGCCGGGGCCCCCGACTCTCGCCCCAAGGGCTCCGCCGCGCCCCCGGAATTGTCGCGATCGGTCGCCTCGGGATCCCGAGGTCCCGTCAGCTGCGCCCCACTCGCCCTGGGCGCACCGCGCAGTGCCGCCGTGCCCATCACCGTGTCACTCCCCACCGCCAGCAGACCGCTCGCTCGCATCCGAAGACCCGTGTTCCCCAGTGGCTGCCCGGCTTGCGCTGTTTTACGCCGCCCAGGTGCGGGACGCGGCTCCTGTGGCCGATTCCGCCCCCGTTTCCCATAGAGAAGGACGAACAACTCCTCACGAAGATTCCCGGGAACCGAAGAGTTTCAGCCAACCATCCTGGCGCGGTTGGGGGATTGGACCCCGCCGCGACCACCGGTTTCAGGGAGACAACTCCCGCAATGGCCGGACAACTCGCCATGCCTCGTGGCTGGCGCGGAAGTTCAGGTTCCGGACCGGTCTTCGAGTTCCCTGTGGGTCGGTAGTAGGCTCGCGCCGTTTGTTGACGCACATGTGTACCCCCGGTAGTCGGGGGCCCGAGCTGGGGGAGGCCATGCGCTTTCGCGGGAAGTCCATCCGCCGGAAGATCGTGGCGCTTCTTCTCGTGCCGCTGGTGTCCCTGACCGCGATCTGGGCCTTCGCCACGGTGCTCACGGGACGTGAGGCCGGCGACCTCTTCAACGTGTCGTCCGTGGTGGAGAAGATCGGCTACCCCGTCGAGGACACCGTCCGCGTCCTCCAGCAGGAACGCCGCCAGACCCTCGTCTACCTCGCCGACCCCCGCGCGTCCGACGGCCTCGCCGCGCTCCGGCGCAGCCGGAACGCCACCGACAAGGCCGTCGGCAGCATCCGCGAGAACGCCCGGAACCCCGACGTGCGCGACGCGATGGGAGCGGACACCGACGAGCGGCTGACCGCCGTCCTGGACGCCTTCGACGGCATCGAGTCGCTGCGCCGCAGCGTCGAGGACGGCACCGTCAACCGCACCCAGGCCCTCGACCTCTACAACCGGCTGGTCGACCCCTGCTACGTCCTCCTCGCCAACCTGCACGTGGTCGACAACATCGAACTGGACAAGCAGTACCGCGCGCTGGTCAACCTCGCTCGCGCCCGCGAGCTGCTCTCCCGCGAGGACGCCCTCCTCGGCTCCGCCCTGATCGTCGGCCGGATCTCGCACTCCGAGGAGCGGGACATCTCCGACCTCGTGGCTCAGCGCACCCTGGTGTACGACGTCAACCTGCCGCTGCTGCCCGTGGCGGAACGCGACCGCTACCAGAGCTTCTGGAAGAACGCATCCTCCGCTCCCTTGCGCGTGGCCGAGGAAGCCGCCGTCTCCTCCGGGGACGGAAGTCCCCGCGGCGTCTCCGCCAAGAGCTGGGACAGCGCCGCCGGCAATGTGCTCGACGAGCTCGGCACCCTCAACGACCAGGCCAACGACCGCTACCAGGACCGCGTCCACCCCGTGGCCGTCGGCGTCATCGCCAAGGCCGTCATCGCCGGTGCACTCGGCCTGATCGCGCTCCTGCTCTCCCTCTTCCTGTCCGTGCGCGTCGGCCGCACCCTCATCCGGGATCTGCGGCAACTGCGCCTGGAGGCCCACGAAGCGTCCGGAGTACGGCTGCCCAGTGTCATGCGCCGCCTCTCCGCGGGCGAGCAGGTCGACGTCGAGACCGAGGTCCCTCGCCTCGAATACGACAAGAACGAGATGGGCGAGGTCGGCCAGGCCCTCAACACCCTGCAGCGCGCCGCCGTCGAAGCCGCCGTCAAGCAGGCCGAACTGCGCGCCGGCGTCTCCGAGGTCTTCGTCAACCTCGCGCGCCGCAGCCAGGTCCTGCTCCACAAGCAGCTCACCCTCCTCGACGCCATGGAGCGGCGGACCGAGGACACCGAAGAACTCGCCGACCTGTTCCGCCTCGACCACCTGACCACCCGCATGCGCCGGCACGCCGAAGGCCTGGTGATCCTCTCCGGCGCCGCGCCCTCCCGGCAGTGGCGCAAGCCCGTGCAACTGATGGACGTCGTGCGCGCCGCCGTCGCCGAGGTCGAGGACTACGAACGCATCGAGGTCCGCCGTCTTCCGCGGCTCGCCATCAGCGGCCCGGCCGTCGCCGACCTCACGCACCTCGTGGCCGAACTGCTGGAGAACGCCACGGTCTTCTCGCCACCGCACACCGCCGTCCAGGTCCTGGGCGAACGCGTCGCCAACGGCTTCACCCTGGAGATTCACGACCGCGGCCTCGGTATGGCGGCCGAGGCGCTTTTGGACGCAAACCTCCGGCTCGCCGAGACACCGGAGTTCGAGCTCTCCGACACCGACCGGCTCGGTCTGTTCGTGGTCAGCCGGCTCGCCCAGCGCCAGAACGTCCGGGTTTCCCTGCAGCCCTCCCCGTACGGCGGCACGACCGCCGTGGTCTTCATCCCCGACGCGCTGCTGACGGACGACGTCCCGGACACCAACGGCATCGGGTTCCGGCTCGACCGCCCCCAGCAGGCCCCGGAGAGCGAACCGCAGGGCAGCCGCCGTGCCGCGCTGTCCCAGGCGTCCGCACAGCGCCCCGGCCTGCCAGCCTCCCTGCTGGACGGACCGGTCGAGTTGGAGGCGCCCGTCGACCTGGACGCCATCGGAGACATCCCCGGAGCCATCGAGGACGAGGACGGCGAACACGGCGGCCTGTTCCGCCCCCGCCACTCCCTCACCCGCGCCCCGGACGAGACCGCGGGCCGCCGCACCGATCCGCGTCGGCAGACCGCCGACTCCCGTGGCACGGGGGACGGGGACGACGAGCTGAGTGCTCCGGTCCCGCTGCCTCGCCGCCACACCCCCAAGCTGGTCAGCTCGCACGGGCGCCCGGTCACCGAGCAGCGCTCCCGGCGGGGGAAGACGGACGAGGAGACCACCACGGCCATCGGCCGAACTGAGTCGAGCCCCACCTCCGCACTCCCGTCACGCCGCCGGGACGAGGAGCCCACGGGCAGCCGGGCCACCGGTCGGCCGGGATCCGAACCCGCGTCCGCTCTTCCGGCCCGGCGCCGCACCGACAACCCCTCGTCCGCCAGCGGACGGGGCGACGCCCTGCCGGACGCACCGCCACCGCTGCCGGCCCGCCGTCGCGGGGCCGACTCCTTCCGACGCGGCATCGGCGCGGCCGACCGCGCCGAGGACCACACC
>NZ_JBEXSH010000871.1:0-3783 GCF_040613555.1 Streptomyces sp. NPDC006265 | reverse complement strand
TCTTCAGCCAGCACAACGTCCGCACGGTGATGGGCACGGCCCAGGCCAGCGCCGTCGCCATGCTCTGCGCCGCCCGCCGCGACGACAACCCCGTCGTCCTGGAGATCGGCTTCGGCATGGGCGAGGCCACCGCCCAGATGGCCGCGGCCGATCCCGCCACGAACATCCTCGCCGTCGACGTCCACACCCCCGGCCAGGGCAACCTGCTCAACCTCGCCGACCGCAACGGCCTGTCCAACGTCCGGGTCGGCAACGGCGACGCGATCATCCTCCTGCACGAGATGCTCCCCCCGGACTCCCTCAACGGCCTGCGCGTGTACTTCCCGGACCCCTGGCCCAAGAAGCGGCACCACAAGCGCAGGATCATCCAGCCCGACTTCCTGACCCTCGCCGCCACCCGCATCAGACCCGGCGGGATCGTCCACTGCGCCACCGACTGGGAGCCGTACGCCGAACAGATGCTCGACGTCCTCACGGCACACCCTGACTTCGAGAACACACAGGCGGACGGTGGTTTCGCGCCGCGCCCCGACTTCCGTCCACTGACCCGTTTCGAGGGCCAGGGACTGGACAAGGGACATGTCGTGAACGACCTCCTCTTCCGCCGCGTACAGCACGTGGACCAGCCCCCCGTCGGCGCCTGACCACCCCTGGCACCTCTCCCGCCTGCGGACAGCGCCCATCCGTCGTTAGGGTCAATTCCGTGGCCACCAGCCCCCCGCATCCGTCGTACCCGAGCGGTCCCACCGACGGCGTCCCCTTCGCCGGCCCACGCACGGCCGGCTTTCTGCGGCACGCCCACTGGTGGCACCGAGCCTGGGTCCGCTACGGCGCGCTGAGCACGCTCCTCGCGATATCCGGCCTGGTCATCCTCGCCCTGGTCCGCGAGGAGACCGGCACGGAAGGGTTCCTGGTCGGGCTGGGGCTGGCCGTCCTCCCGGTGCCCCTGCTGATAGCCGCGTTCCGCTGGCTGGACCGGGTCGAGCCCGGCCCCTGGCGGAACCTGCTGTTCTGCTTCGCCTGGGGCGCCTGCGCGGCGGCGCTGATAGCGATCGTCGCCAACAGCTTCGCGACGAGATGGATTGCGACGGCGACGGCGGACCCGTCCAGCGCGGACACCCTCGGCGCGACGGTGATAGCGCCGGTGGTCGAGGAGTCGGCCAAGGCGGCGGCCGTCCTCCTGGTCTTCCTCTTCCGGCGCCGCGACTTCACCGGCATCGTCGACGGGGTCGTCATAGCCGGCGTGACGGCCACCGGCTTCGCCTTCACCGAGAACATCCTCTACCTCGGCACGGCCTTCGGCACCGACCAGCTCACCGGCGGCCACGGCATCGCCTCCGTCACGGCGGCGACCTTCTTCGTGCGCGTCATCATGTCGCCGTTCGCGCACCCGCTGTTCACGGTCCTCACCGGCATCGGCTTCGGCATCGCCGCGCTCTCGGCGGGCCGCCGGACCCTGCGCCGCGTCGCCTTCCCGCTCGGCGGGCTGCTGCTCGCGATGGGGATGCACGCGATGTGGAACGGCTCGTCGGCCTTCGGCGAGTACGGGTTCTTCGCCGTGTACGCGGCGTTCATGGTGCCCATCTTCGGGCTGCTGACGTGGCTGGTGATCTGGACGCGGCAGCGGGAGCTGAAGACCGTACGGGCGGAGCTGCCCGCCTACGCCGTGGCCGGCTGGCTGACCCCGGCCGAGCCGTACGCGCTCGGCTCGATGCGGGCCCGCCGGATCGCCCGTCAGTACGCCCGCCGGCACGCGGGCAGGGCGGCGGCCCGGGAGGTGGCCCGGTACGAGGCGTACGCGACATCGCTGGCGTTCCTGCGGCACCGGGCCCGGCGGGGCAGCCCCGGGGCGGACTTCGCCGTACGGGAGCGGGAACTGCTCGGCGGACTGTGGCGGCGCCGGGAGGTGGCCCGCCCCGCGCTGGACCACGCGGCCCGGATCACCGCCCCTCCGGTCCCGGTGACGCCACCGCCCTGGCCGGTGTACGGGGTGTACGGGTACGGCCATCAGCCGGCGCCGTACCCCGCGTACAACCCCTACCACTCCTGAAGCCGTTTGAAGCCGTTCCCGACGCCACTCCCGAAGCCTGCCGTTCGGATCAGGCCGAGGCCCGGGTGAGCCGTCCGATCTCGGCCTCCGAGAGCGTCAGCTCCCCGACACCGAGCAGCGCGGGCAGCTGCTCCACCGTCCGCGCGGAAGCGATCGGCGCCGTCACGGTCGGCTGCGCGGCGAGCCAGGCGAGCGCCACCGTGGCGACGGGAACGTCGTGCGCCCCGGCGACCTCGTCGAGGGCGTCGAGAACCCGCCGCCCCCGCTCGGTTTCCAGATGCCTGGCGGCACCGCCCGCCCGCGCGCTCTCGACCTCCGTCCCGGGCCGGTACTTGCCCGTGAGGAAGCCGGATGCGAGCGCGTAGTAAGGAACGGCCGCGAGGCCGGTCCGCTCGGCGAGGTCCTGGAGCTCACCCTCGTAGGTGTCACGGGAGACCAGGTTGTAGTGCGGCTGGAGGGCGACGTACCGGGCGAGTCCCTCGCGGTCGGAGAACTCCAGGGACGCCCGCAGCCGCTCGGCGGTGATGTTGGAGGCGGCGATGTGCCGCACCTTGCCGGACTTCACGAGGTCGTCGAGCGCGCCGATGATCTCCTCGACGGGCACGTCGGGCTGGTCGAAGTGCGTGTAGTAGAGGTCGATGTAGTCGGTGCGCAGGCGCCGCAGGGAGGCGTCGGCGGCGGCCTTGATGTTGGCGGCGGACAGACCCTGGAAGTCGGGGTGCTGGCTGACCTTCGTCGCGACGACGACGTCGGAGCGGTTGCCGCGCGCCTCGAGCCACGCGCCGAGCAGGGTCTCGGACTCCCCGCCCTGGTTGCCGTCGACCCACGCCGAATAGACGTCGGCGGTGTCGACGAAGTTGCCGCCGGCGGCGGTGTAGGCGTCGAGGACGGCGAAGGACCGGTCCTGGTCGGCGGTCCAGCCGAAGACGTTGCCACCGAGGGCGAGGGGGAAGACCTCGAGGCCGGAGGTACCGAGCTTGCGAAGAGACGTCATGCTCGGTGTCAACGACCGTAGGGGAAGGCCTCATTCCACAACGGACGCAAAACTCCCGTAAACACCACACCGCACCACACACCGCACCGGAAAACCGGCGGCCCTGACGTCGGGGGGGTCGCCGTCAGGGCCGCCGGTGCTTCAACGGGTGTGTACCGCTTACGGAGTCAGTCCCTTGCCGCGCAGCCACGCCATCGGGTCAATGCCGCTGGCGGATCCGCCGGAGTGGACCTCGAGGTGCAGGTGCGCCCCGGTGACGTTGCCGGTGGCGCCCACGCGGCCGATGACGTCGCCGGTGCTGACCTTCTGGCCGACGCTGACGCCGATGGAGGACTGGTGCGCGTACCAGATCTCGGTGCCGTCATCGAGGGTGAGAACGGTCTTGTAGCCGTAGGAGCCGTTCCAGCCCGCCTCGGTGATGGTGCCGCTGTGCACGGCCTTGATCGGCGTGCCCGTGGGGGCGGCGAAGTCGAGGCCGGTGTGGTAGCCGGAGGACCAGTAGGCGCCGGCCTGACCGAACGTCGAGGTGAGGGTGTACGAGGAGATCGGCAGCGTGAACTGCTTGGCGAGGGCGGCGAGTCGCTCGGCCTCGGCCTTCTTCCTGGCCTCCTCCTCCGCCTTCTTCTTGGCCTCGGCGGCCTTGGCCTTGGCTTCCTCCTCCGCCTTGGCGACCGCATCCTTGGCCGTCGACGCGAACGACCCCGGCGCGCTGCGCTACACCTGGGCCCTGCTGGCCGTG
>NZ_JBEXSH010000870.1:0-3792 GCF_040613555.1 Streptomyces sp. NPDC006265 | reverse complement strand
GTTCCTGCGACCGTAATGTGACCTCATCGGACAGCCCGCGCAACAGATCATGGCGGTACCTTTTGCCGCGCCGGAGGGAGCGGCTCGCATGAACGTCTTGTTCCTCTTCGGCTCCAACGCCGCCCACGTCGGTGACTTCGGCCTGACCGACTATGCCGCCGCCAACAGCTTCCTCGACGCCTACGCCCACTCCCACGCGGCCGAACGCCGGGTCCTCACCGTGGACTGGGGGCCGTGGAAGGAGGCGGGCATGGCCGTCGCGAGGGACCTTCCGGACGCGCTGGCGGAGATCCGCGGCAAGGATGTCGCGGAGCGCGGCATGGCGTCGACACAGGCCCTGGAAGCGCTGGAACGCGTCCTGTCCTCGTCGCCCGAACCCCAGCTGATCGTGTCACCCGTGGACGTCAACGCCCTGATCGAGCAGGCTTTCGTACTCGGCGCGGACGCCGGGGGCGACGAACGGCTCGCCGGACTCGGCGCACCACACACCCTTCACCCCCGCCCGGAGGTCCCCAGCGCCTACGCCCCGCCGAAGGGAGAGACCCAGCGGCAGCTGTGCAAGGCGTGGCAGGACCTGCTCGGCATCGACCAAGTCGGCGTCAACGATAGCTTCTTCGATCTCGGCGGCGGCTCTCTGATCGCCATTCAGCTCGTGGCGACCGTCAACAAGTCCCTGGGCGCCTCACTCACGGTGGCGCAACTGTACGAGGTGCTCACCGTCGCCGGTCTCGCCCGGTTGATCGACGGGGACGACGCCGAACCGGCCGAGGCGGCAGGACACACGATCGAACAGGTCAAGAGCCGGGCCCACTCACGCCGCCAGCACCAGCAGAACCGGATGGCCCGCGCCCGCGCACGCCGCCAGACCTGATCGGGAGATCGGCCCGTCCCGCACCGCGCACGGGCCGCAGCGCACCCGAGACGACACCGTCATCCCTCACCGGCCGGTGGTCCCCGGCGCTCCCCGTCGGAACGCCGGGCGCCGTACGAAAGGAGCACGATGCCCGCTCCCTCCCCCAGGGGATCGCGCCTGGACGTCCTCGTCAGGGAGATCCGCGAGGCGCTGCGCGCCCCGTCCGCCGGCCGGCCCGAACAGTCGGCCCGGCGGGCCGCGGACGTCGTCGCCGCCCATCTGCGCCACGACGACCTGCTGACCGAGGAGCAGCTGGCCGCCGACCCCACCGCGTACAAGCAGCACGTTCTGCACATCGAGCCGGACGGCACGTTCTCCGTCGTCGCCCTCGTGTGGCTGCCCGGTCAGCGCACCCCGATCCACGACCACGTCTGCTGGTGTGTGATCGGCGTCCACCGGGGGGCCGAGGAGGAGATCCGCTACCGGCTCGTCGACGAGGACGGCTCGCCGCACCTCGTCCCCGTCGACGTCACCGTCAACCACATCGGCACCGTCGCCCACCTCTCACCGCCGGGGGACATCCACGAGGTCCGCAGCGCGACCGACGGCATGACCGTCTCCCTGCACGTGTACGGCGCCGACGTCGGCAGGCTCGGTAGCAGCGTCCGGCGACGCTACGACCTGCCGGTGCGGTCGCCGTACGCCGTCCTCGGTGCGGCACAGCGGCCCGCCAGACCGTAAGGGAAGCGACATCATGGGGGACAGCGTGCACAATCCGCCGACCACCCTGCCCGAGCTCTTCTCGGCGCAGGTGGCCAGAACGCCCGACGCGGTCGCGATCGTCGCCGACGGCACCGTACTGACCTACGCCGAACTGGACGCCCGGACCGACCGGCTGGCCCGTGCTCTGGCGGCCCTCGGCGCCGGGCCGGAGACCGTTGTGGCGGTGAGTGTGCCGCGCTCCGTGGAACTCGTCGTCGCCCTGTACGCGGTCCACAGGACGGGGGCGGCCTACCTGCCGCTCGACCCGGGGCATCCGGCCGAACGGGTCGCGCTCATGGCCGAGGACGCGCGGCCCCTGACGGTGCTGACCGCCGACGGCATCCGGGAGCTGTCGGCACGGGACAAGGTGGGGGACCACCCCCTGCCTCCGCCGCACCCGCTGAACACCGCGTACGTGATCTACACCTCGGGGTCGACCGGACGGCCCAAGGGCGTCGCCGTACCGCATCGGGCCATTGTCAACAGGCTGCGGTGGATGCAGGACCGGTACCCGCTCGGCGCCGACGACGGGGTACTCCAGAAGACCCCGGCGGACTTCGACGTCTCCGTGTGGGAGTTCTTCTGGCCGCTGAGCGTCGGCGCCCGTCTCGTCCTGGCCGCGCCCGGCGGGCACCGGGACCCGCGGTACCTCGCGGAGCTGATCCGGTCCCGGCAGGTGACGACCGTCCACTTCGTGCCGTCGATGCTCAGGCTGTTCCTCGACGAGCCCGCGGCAGCCGCGTGCACCGGCCTGCGCAGGGTCTTCGCCAGTGGAGAGGCCCTCCCCGGCGAACTGCGCGACCGCTTCTTCCCCGTCCTCGGCGGCGCCGAGCTGCACAACCTGTACGGCCCCACGGAGGCGGCCGTCGACGTCTCCCACTGGGAGTGCCGGGCGGACGACCCGCCGGGGGCGGTCCCCATCGGCCGGCCCGTGTGGAACACCGGCCTCCGTGTCCTCGACACCGATCTGCGGCCGGTGGAGCCCGGGGCCACCGGCGAGCTCCACATCACCGGTGTCCAGCTGGCCCGCGGTTACGTCAACCGACCGGACCTCACCGCGGACCGTTTCGTCCCCGACCCGTACGGGCCGCCCGGCAGCCGCATGTACCGCACCGGCGACCTCGCCCGCCCGCGCCCCGACGGAGTCATCGAGTACGTCGGCCGGACCGACCACCAGGTCAAGGTGCGGGGCACGCGCGTCGAACTGGGAGAGGTGGAGGCCGTGCTGGCCGGCCTGCCCGGCGTGGGGGCAGCCGCGGTGGTGGCCCGGCCGGACGAGACGGGCGGGGCGCGACTGGCCGCCTACCTCGTCCCGGACGCCCGCGAGGCGGGCCCCCTGCTGTGGGTGTGCCGGTTGGAACGCCAGGGCCTGCTCGGCGCCGACGAGCGGCACACACTGCCCAACGGCATGCTCATCGCCTCGGGCAATCACGCCGAGACGGACTTCGTCTACCAGGAGATCTTCGAGGGCCGCGAGTACCTCCGCCACGGCATCACCCTGCCGCCGGACGCCTGCGTGTTCGACGTCGGTGCGCACATCGGGCTGTTCACCCTCGAGGTCGCCCGGTCCTGCCCGGGCGCCGTCGTCCACGCCTTCGAACCCATCCCCGAGCTGTTCCGTCTGCTGGAGCTGAACACCCGTATCCACGGCGCCGACGTCCGGCTGTACCCCTGCGGCATCGGTGAGAAGGAGGACACGGCGACGTTCACCTACTACCCGGGCCTGTCCATCATGTCCGGGCGGTTCGGCGACACGGCGCAGGAGCGTGGCGTCGTGGAGGCGTACGTACGCAACGACCTCTTGTCGAGGGGCCTCGACGCGCCCGGAGCCGAGGCGGACCTCGACGTGCTGCTCACCGAGCGGCTGCGGCACGAGGAGGTGGTCTGCCGGCTGCGGACGCTGTCCGACGTCATCCGCGAGACCGGAGCGGACCGAGTCGACCTGCTGAAGATCGACGCGGAGAAGAGTGAACTCGAGGTCCTGAACGGTATCGACGACGCGCACTGGCCCCTCATCGGACAACTGGCGATCGAGGCACACGACGTGGGTGACCGGGTGGCCCGCATCAAGGACCGGCTCACCGGGCGGCAACAGCCAGAACGGCCAGACCAACAACGGAATTCACTGGGCGCCCCCTCCGGACCCCTTGTTCCAGGACGGGGTGTCCGCCGATGAC
>NZ_JBEXSH010000869.1:0-3794 GCF_040613555.1 Streptomyces sp. NPDC006265 | reverse complement strand
GATCAGTCGGTCCTGTCGCCCCGGTCACAACCGGCGACAACAGCGAAGGGACCACCGAGATGACCGCACCCGTGAAGGGCCCCGCGAGCTACTTCCCCTCCATAGAGAAGAGGTACGGCCGGCCGATCGCCGACTGGCAGGCCCTCATCCGCTCCTCGCCGCTGACCCGGCACCTGGAGATCGTCGACTGGCTCAAGTCCGAGCACGGCCTCGGGCACGGCCACGCCAACGCGCTCGTCGCCCACACCCTCGCCGAGGACAGCGGCAAGTGAGCCGAGGGGGCCGCTAAAACCGCAGGCGCCGGGACGGAGGCCGACGGCATCATGAGGCATGGACACCGAGACCGGCCGCTGGCACCTCACCCACGACCTCGACGGCTTCCTGACTCGCGCCGGCGCCTTCCTCCGAGGCCGGCCGGCGCTGCACACCGTCCCGTTGACGGTCACGGACAACCTGCGCAGGCGCGGCCCGCGCATCTACGGCGACGGTGCGCCGGAGTTCGGCGTACTGGAACAGGACGGCGTGGTCCGGGCGACGGTCTTCCGCACACCACCGCACCGGATGAACCTCACCGCCCTGACCGCCGAGGAGGCCGAGGCGCTGGCCGCACGACTGGCCGCCCTCGGCCACCGCCTGCCCGGCGTGCACGCCGACCGTGACACCGCCGCCGCCTTCGTCGAGGCCTGGCAGCGGCACACGGGCGCCGCGGCCACGCTCCGACAGCGTCAGCGGCTCTACCGGCTCGGCACCCTGACCGTGCCCCGTCCCGTACCGCCCGGCGGACCCCGCGTCGCCGTCGAGGCGGACCGCGACCAGCTCTGCCGCTGGCACGACGAGTTCGTCGCCGCCGTCGGCGAGGGCAGCGTCCGGGACGCCGCCGAGTGGGCGGACGCCCGTATCGCCGACGGCGGCATCACCTTCTGGGAGACGCCCGACGGCACGCCCGTGGCCATGGCCGGCGCGACGCCCGAGATCGCCGGCCAGGTGCGCGTCGCCTCGGTCTACACCCCGCCCCACCTGCGTGGCCGTGGTTACGCGGGCGCCGCCACGGCCGAGGTCAGCCGCGCCGCCCTGGCCGCCGGAGCGCAGGAGGTGCTCCTCTTCACGGACCTGTCCAACCCGACCAGCAACGGCCTGTACCAGCGGATCGGGTACCGGCCGGTGGCGGACTTCGCGGTGTACGACTTCACGGGGTGGTCGGTGCCCGCGTGACCTTGACAGGGCGACAGGGGCTTCCCGCGTTGCCCGGGACCCGCGACGCGTCACAGCCCAGGTCCGGTCACGGCCAGAGCAGTTCCCGTGTCCACCCTCCCTCGGTGCTCCGGTAGCGCAGCCGTACGTGCCGCCGTGCCTCGTCTCCCTGGAAGAACTCCACCTCCTCCGGCCGCAGCCGGTACAGGGTCCAGGACGGTACGGGAGCCTCCGGCTCACTCCGGGCCCGTTCCCACGCCGACTCCGAGGCCCGTGCCAGCTCCTCCACCGAGCCCAGGATCTCGCTCTGGCGGCCGGTCAGTGCCGCGGCCAGCGCGCCCGTCGAGCGGGCGTGGAGGTCGCCCTGCGCCTCCTCGGACGGGGCGGCCGACACCGGGCCGCGGACCCGTACCTGCCGGCCCAGGACCGGCCAGTAGAAGCCGAGCGCGGCGCAGGGGCGGGCGGTGAGGTGGCGGCCCTTGCGGCTGCCGGCGTGGGAGGCGAAGAACCATCCGGTCTCGTCGGCGCCGTGCAGCATGACGATCCGTACGTCGGGCCGGCCGGACTCGTCGGAGGTCGCCAACGACATGGTGTGCGGCTCGGTCTGCCCGGCCGCCACCGCCGCCGCGAACCACTCGGTGAAGAGGGGCAGCGGGGCGGCGGGGGCGGCCGTCGGGTCGAACGAGGGCAGTCGCGTGACCTCGGGGTCCCAGACCCGCAGTGACCTCAGCAGCTCGTGAAGATCCGTTGACATCCCCCGATTGTCACCCCGGAGGGCCGGCTCCTCACACCTGCCCGGGGTCGGACGAGACCCACCGCTCCGGCCGCATCCGCAGCACCGGCATGTCTCCGTGGTGCTTCCAGGAGAAGTCGACGCAGCCGCCGGCCTTGTCGGCCCGGTGGATCGCCGAGGTGACCGGCTACCGCGCCCGGTGGCCCCCACCCGATCGCGGCCTCCGATCCTCCCGTCCGTGTCGGAGGCCGCGCCCCGCGATCCGTCAGGAACGATCACCGGTTCACCACAACCGGGCCCTCCGCGCCACCGGCCCCACCCCGCCCTCCCACAGCCGTGATCAATCCGAAACCAATTCCGGTCTTGACCGAGACCCATCAAGCAGTCCCGTGATTACGCTCGCGCTCATGGCCGACTCCACACCCCCCACACACGCCTCCGCACAGCCCCCACCCGACCGCCCCGTCTACGTCGTCGGCGGCGGCCCCGGCGGGCTCTCCGCGGCGTACGCGCTGCGCGCCCGGGGCATACGGGCCGTCGTCCTGGAGAAGTCCGACCGCGTCGGGGCGTCCTGGCGCCGCCACTACGACCGGCTGCACCTGCACACCACCCGGCGCCTCTCGGCCCTGCCCGGGCTGCCGATGCCGCGCCGGTTCGGGCGCTGGGTGTCGCGGGACGACGTGGTGCGGTACCTGGAGAAGTACGCCGAGCACCACCGCCTGGAGATCGTCACCGGCGTCGAGGTGTCCCGTATCGAGCGCACCCCCGACGGCACGGGCTGGCTGCTGCACGCCACCGGCGGCCGGGAACTGACCGGCGCGGCCGTGGTCGTCGCCACCGGCCACAACCACACCCCGCGCCTGCCGGACTGGCCCGGCCGCGCCGGCTTCACCGGCGAGCTCCTGCACGCGGGCGAGTACCGCAGCGGCAAGCCCTACGCCGGCCGGGACGTCCTCGTCGTCGGCGTCGGCAACACCGGCGCCGAGATCGCCGTCGACCTGGTGGAGAGCGGCGCCTCACGGGTCCGGCTGGCCGTGCGCACCGTCCCCCACATCGTGCGCCGTTCGACCGCCGGCTGGGCCGCCCAGTACAGCGGCGTCCTCGTCCGCCGGCTGCCGGTCGGACTGGTCGACCGGATCTCCAGGGCGCAGGCCAAGGTGGCCGTGCCCAACCTGGCCGCCCATGGGCTGCCGCGTCCCGACACCGGGCTGTACACGCGGGTGAAGCAGGGGGCCATCCCGGTGCAGGACGTCGGCCTGATCGACGCCGTGCGCAAGGGCAGGGTGGAGATCGTGGCCGCCGTGGACGGTTTCGAGGACGGCGGCAAGATCGCCCTCGCCGACGGCACCCGGATCTCCCCGGACGTGGTGATCGCCGCCACGGGGTACGTCCGCGCCCTGGAGGACCTGGTCGGCCACCTGGACGTCCTCGACGACCGCGGCAGGCCCGTCGCCCACGGCCCCCGCACCCCGAGGACCGCTCCCGGCCTGTACTTCACCGGGTTCACCAACCCGATCAGCGGGAACCTCCGAGAGATGGCGCTCGACGCGGTGAAGATCGCGAAGGCCGTGGCGAGGACCGGGTCGGGGACGGTCTCCCGCCTGCCGGGCTGAGCACCACCCCGACGCCATGATGCCCTGAGCCGGTCCACTCGACAACTTCACCCGCCCACACCGTTCCTGACGTCGCATCAGTTCAGTAATCTGACTGAGCGTCAGTTAGCGGCTGTCTCACAGGAGCGGGCGGAAACGATGCTTGGATCGACCCACGGCACCCTCACCACCGACTCCCGCCGGACCCGGGCCATCGCCTGTGGCGAGCGGTCCGGGCCTGCCGTGCACGGCAGGCCGGCCCAGGCGGGCGACCAGGA
>NZ_JBEXSH010000868.1:0-3799 GCF_040613555.1 Streptomyces sp. NPDC006265 | reverse complement strand
ATCCCGAACCCCGGCACTGCGAGCCGGTGACCTCCATGTGAAAGAGAGAGCCGGTCGCGGCAGACGGGCGCGAGAGCGGGTTGCCGCGGCCGGAGGGCGGGGCCGCTGATCACGCCGGACCCGGCGGAGTACACCCCCGGACGCAGCGCACGGGGGGACGCGGCGTCCAGGGGGACTGCTCGCCAAAGTACCGCGCCAACCGGTCGCTTATCGCACATATCAGGGAATCCCATCGCGCGTCGGGACGCAGCGCCGGCTCGTGGCCGGTCTGGCCAAGACATCGGCGACGTGGACGTCGGATCAGCTGGCGGCCGGCGTGTGCAGTGGGTGCACGGCCCGCTCGCGTGCGTCGGGCAACGGGACGTGTTCGGCGCACAGGATCCGCAGGCGCAGAGGCGGGTGCGTGCGCAGTCCCCGCACCGTCACCCAGATCCGGGGCAGCACGGAGCGGGCGCGGTCACGGTCGAGGTCCTCGCGCCACATGTCGGCCACGGCGGCCCGGCCGCAGACGCGGGCGGCCGCGAGGTCGCAGGCGAGTTCGCCCCACCAGAAGTACATAGTGTTCAGCGTCCAGGCGGCGGCTGCGGTCAGGGCGAAGGCGGGCAGGGGCAGCAGGCCCGCGGCCAGGCCGGCCACCGCGACGGCGGCGGACTCGGCCGTGATGCGCTTGCCGGTGTCGCGGCGCTGGAGGTGGGCGAGTTCGTGCTCCAGGACGGCGGGGAGGTGGTTGGTGTGCCGGGGGTGGAGCCACCGCATGCCGAGCCACACGTGGCCTCGGCGGCCGTGGCCGGTGGAGCGGGCGTCGGCCCAGCTGCCGGTCTCGCTGGAGGTGGCCAGGGTGACCTTCTTCAGTCCGCGCTCGGCCGTGGTGCGGCGCACGTGCTCGGTGGTCTGCCGCATCCTGGTGGCGATGTGGCGGTACGTGTCACTGTCGGACGTGTCAGGCCTGCGGCCTGCGTGGACCTGCCAGGTCAACGCCTGGGCCGACGGCCATCGCGATCGCCGACTTCTGCCGGGCGCGGCCCTGCACCGCCCAGAGTCCGCCGGCCGCCGCCGCCACCCCGACGGCGATGCCGGCCGCCGGTCCGCGCAGCTGCGTCATGACGGCCTCGCTGATGATCGCCGTCGCCACCACAGCCTGCCCGACGTGGCGTTGCAGCATCTCCCCCAGTGTCATGGTGATCACCGTAGTCGGCAGGCACTGCTCTTCCGGCCCGTGCCCTGAGCTGGCGGGCGGAGACCTGGACCGTGCCTTGTCAGCGCATGTTCGCTGCCTCATCGATGCGCCAGACCGCCTCGCGAACTTTCGATTCGAGGCCTTCAAACGCGTCTTCAAGAGCCGCGAGCTCGGCGAAAAGAGCGTGCTTGTCGTCCATGTCTGCCATCGCTGTGGCCCGCTCGATCCAGGACTTCACGTCCTCCATGGTGAGGGGATAGTTTCGACTCCGCAGCACTTGGTTGTCGAAGATCGCTTCGATGTCTCCGTCTTCGATCTGCATGGCCCGAATCGCATCACCCGGAGCCGCGCCCCTGACGCTGTTCTCCTCGACATAGGCAAGTCCCGACTCAAGATCGTCAAGCCGTCCAAGGAGATGGTCGACCAGGGCGGTCCTCACCGCTGCGAGGTCAAGGCCGACTTCCTCCCGCAGTTGCTTCGCAGCCCGATGGGACACCTCGAAAGAGTCACGGTGGCCGGGGCGGGTGTCCTGAAAGCGCGCCAGTTCAGGCCCCAGGGAATCGTCACCGATCAGCACTCCGGGCTCGTACAGGTCGAGAACCGTGCATGCCGCATCGAAGTAGATCAGGACGGCAGGACGGATCACCTCAACGCGGTGCTGGTCACGGTGGTAGGTCTCGTTCCGGTAGTCGTGCAGCTTCTTCAGCACCGGCGCGATTCCGCCCGGAAGCCTCGTCCGCTCCACCAGGAAGTCGATCTTGTCCCCGAAGTTGTAGTTGATCTTCTGCCGCTTCCTCTTCGAGGTCACCATCCCTTCGAGCTCCTTGATCTCTGCGCTGAGCTGGTCGTTGCTCGGGCCGGTGGCGAACCGGCGGTGCAGGGGGTTGTCGCTCTTGCGCATCGCTTCGAGCCGGCGGAGGCTCTCAAGCCGGTCGAAGTGGTAGCTCTCGCAGTCGAGTTCGGATTCGGCCATCCGGTGCATGATCAGTTCGACGGCGCTGTCGAGGAGGATGTGAGCCAGCCGCAGCTGCGGGACCCGACCGACCTCGATGAGGCGCTTGACCTCTTCAAATTGGACGACTACCAGTTCAAGGCGCTTCATCGCCGTCTGCCTTCCGCGTTCCGCTCAGCTCCCGCCGAGGAGTCATCACGGTAGTGAGCGGGCGACGCGGCCAGCACCTGGGTTTCCGCCCGAAGCGAGGCCCTAGCGGCTAGAGGCGGACGTCCGTCGACGAGGCCTTCGGTGCGCATGGGCTCGGCCAGCGCCGGCCACCAAGCCGCGGCGGTCGGCCGGCGGTGCGCGACCGTCCGCGCGGGCGCATGGGCTCCGTCAAGGGATGCTGAACGACTTGAGTCCGGTTGGGTCTGCCGTCAGACCGTGGGAGGCTCGGTCCATCCGACGCCGGAGGCGATGAGGTTGAACAACCTGTCGTCCCCCCGGATATCGTCCAGGATCGGCTTCCACAGGATCCTGCGCCCGTCTCCGAGATGGCCCGTGAGGGTGTAGAGCTCGGCAACGTAGCCGGGCATGGCACGGCCCCAGCATTGGGGATTGTCGTTCCACTCCTTGAGCACTTGTTCGAGTTCCGGCCAGGAAAGAAGACCGGCGCACGGAAGGACGGCCGCCTCGGCGACTTCCTGCCCGCTGTCGTAGGAGCCCACGTCCCTCAGGAGCGTGGAGAGGAAGAGCGTGAAGTACGGGTGGGGCCGTTGCCCGATGACCTGGGCGCGAGATTCGGCCGCGAGCTTGGGGAACGCCTCGCCGAGGGCCGGCAGCGTGGTGCGGAGTTCGGGGAGCGCCACCAGGGACAGCGCCTTGGCCTCTGCGGTCGTGATCCCGTTGAACTGCAGTCGGCTTCCGATCCTCTCGATCTTCGCGTTGAGGAGGTTGCGCACGGGCTCGGCGAGGGCCGCCCAGAAGGCGGGGAGGTCACCGAGCCGCCCGAGAGCCTGGAGTTGGACGGCGGGTTCGGCGGTTTCGAGGCGTGACATCTGTTTGGCGACGGCCTTTTGGACGAGGTCGGCGTCGCGTTCAGCGAAGCTGCGCAGACACTTGGCCATGCGATCGGCGAACCGCTCCGGTTTGATCGTGATCGCGGAGTCTTCGATCGCGAGGACGGCGAACTTGGCAGCGGCCTCGACGACCTTGAACCTGGCACTGGGGCGGACGCGGTCGAAGAAGGTGTGGGTGAGGTACGCGGTGTCGTAGACGAAGCCCGGGTCCACCACGTGCTTGAGGAAGCTGCCAACGATCTTGCGACCCTGGCTCGGGGGGTGGATGAGCACGGCTTCCAGCGCGGCCGCGAGGTGGGCGCGGGCGTACTCCATCGTCGGCTCGTAGAGCTCGCCCAGAGGCCGGATGGACGGGTGTGCACACAGGTGGCGATCGTCGCGGATCCGCTCCAGTTGCTTGCGCTGGGTGAAGTCAATCAGCTCGAGCTTCTCCGCCGTGTCGAGCAGAGTCTTCTCCAGGGTGAGCATGATCGGGATCGCTTCTACCTCCGCGCTGGCCTGTGCTCGCTCTACATCGGCGACCAGGTCCTTCGCATGGCTCTCGCCCTCTTCGTAGAGGATCTGGGCCTTGGCGATCAGGTCCGCACAGACAGCTGTCCACGTCAGGAC
>NZ_JBEXSH010000867.1:0-3806 GCF_040613555.1 Streptomyces sp. NPDC006265 | reverse complement strand
TCCGTGACCCGGCGAAGGCGGTCCCGGACACCTGTTTCGACGTCACGAGCCGCATCCCGGTCCACCACGAACTGGCCGAAGCGGCCTGGACGGGCGACGGCGATGTGCTCCGACTCGCCGGCCACGCCCATATCGAGTCCCTCGGCCCCCTCCAGTCCGACACCCGACTGGTCCTGCGCCCGAACGGCTTCCGGCACCCGGACATCCATGTGCCCGCGACCGTCGGCACGGCCCCGCACCACGGCCAGGGCGCTGGGATCGGCTTCACGGTCGATGTGGACCCGGACAGCGTGGACTCGGGCGGCCCGCTCGGCAACGGCGTGTGGGAGCTCTACCTGGATCTACGCGCCCAGGGAGTCAGCCGGACGGTGAGGCTCCGACGAGCCCGTGCGGACGCGAACGGCGAGCGGCACGCTCCGCCGCAGCGGGAGCTGGCCTCCGACCTCCGGCCTGGATACGGCCCCACCATCGCACGCCCCTTCTTCACCCCCCACGGCAACTTCTCCCTGGAGCTCCGGCAAGCGAAGGTCGATCCGATCTGCCGTGTGACCGGGATCGCCTGGGACACCTCCGCACCCGCCATGCTCGTCGTCAGCGGCCGCCTGACCGACGGTGCCGCAGGCCGCCCCGTCACCGCGCTGCGGGCCGAAGAGGACTCGGGCTCGGTGCGAGAGGTGCCCCTGCTGTACGCACGTGACGGCAGTCCCGCCTTCACCGCCCGCCTGCCGGTGGGGAAACTGCGGCCAGGGCGGTGGACGCTGACCCTCCGTACGGACGAACCGGGGGGCCGCATCCCCGTTCCGGTCACGAGGGCACTGTCCGGCACCCGGTGGTTTCGCGCGTCCCGGCTCGGCCGTCCCTTCTACGCAAAGCCGCTCCCAGGCGGTCCGAGGGGAGCCCTGGTACTGCGCGTGGCTCCGATCAGGCTGACAGTGGCCCTGCGCCGTGTGAGGGGCATCAGCCGGTGGACGACCGGCTAGCGGACATGCCGCCCGACGCGGAGGCCGGTGTACTGGCGGACCGTCTGAAGGAGCGCATCTACGCGACGATCACGATGATCGCCGTGGTGGTCGGTCTGTCTTTCGGCGAGGTGGGTGCCCTCGGCGCCGTCGCCACGGTCCTGACGACCGCTCTGGGTCTCTGGCTCGCGGCGTTCGTCGCCGACCAGCAGGCGCACCGCACCGTCCACCGGCACCTCGCCACCGGCCGTGAACTGCGCCGCATGCTGTACGTCAGCAGCCCCCTGCTGTCCTGCGCCGCAGGCCCGTCCGTGCTGATCGCCCTGGCCGCACTGGACGTCCTGACCCTGCACGCCGCGCTGCTCGCGGCAGCGGGTGTGTGCGTGGTCTCCCTCTTCCTGTGGGGCTGCGTGGGCGGGCTGCGCATGGGAGGCGGCACCCTGGCGGCACTGGTGGCGGGCCTCGCGGACGCCACGATCGGTGTGGCGGTCGCCCTGGTGAAGGCGGCCGCCGGGCACTGATCGGCGGGATCAATTCCGTTGCGAGGCGAGCAGCTCCCCGAGTTTGCCGAGGCCCTGACGCCAGCCTTCCTCGTGGAGGGCCCGCCGCCGCTCCGAGGCGAAGTCGCCCTGTTCGAGGATCAGTTCGGACCGCGCGGGATCGATGTCGTGAAGTGACAGTGTCACCACCGTCTCCCGGTCCTCGGGGTCGGGATCCTCCCAGCGGAAGGTGTAGGCCAGGCGCTCGGGGGGCTCGACCTGGAGAAACTCGCCAACCAGGTAGAACAGTTCGCCTTCCGGTCGCCGCATCGCGATGCGGTAGGCGCCACCCGGGCGGAGGTCGCTCTCGACACTCGGGATGGTGAACCCGTCCGGTCCCCACCAGCGGGCCAGTTCCCGGGGATCGGTCAGCTCCCGGAACACGACCGGGCACGATCCGTTCAGGGTGCGCCGCAGGCGCACTCTCAGCTCGCTGACCTGTGCCATCACGCCCACCTCCCACCGAGAGCGCCGGGAAGGACCGTCATGCCCAGTCTATGGTGCCGAGCGGTGAAGAACCCCTCCCGGGCAGGGTGACGACTAGGCGATGCCCAGCCGGTGTGCGACGGTGCTGAGAGTTGTGCCCAGCGGGAGGGAAACCCTGGTGAGAGCGTGCTGATCGCCCCGGGTCTGATCCCGGTTGACGATCAGGACCGGCTTGCCTTCCTTCGCCGCCTGGCGGACGAAGCGAAGCCCGGACATCACCGTCAGCGAGGAACCGAGGACCAGCACCGAGGTTGCCGCGCGCACCAGCCCTCGGCAGTGCTCGACCCGCTGCGGCGGAACGCTTTCGCCGAAGAACACGACGTCCGGCTTGAGCGTGCCGCCGCAGGCCGTACAGGACACCACGCGGAAGCCCTCGACCTGATTGCCCGTGAGGTCGGCGTCCCCGTCCGGATTGATTCCGGCGGCCACGGGTTCGAACGCCGGGTTGGCCTCCTCCAGCCGCAGGGCGAGTTCGCGGCGCGGGCTGAAAGCGCCGCAGGAGAGGCAGAGGACCCGGGTCAGGGTTCCGTGGAGTTCCACGACGCCCTCGCTGCCGGCGGCCTGGTGCAGGCCGTCCACGTTCTGGGTGATGACACCCGAGAGCAGACCGTGTCGCCCGAAGGCGGCCACGGCCTGGTGGCCGGCGTTGGGGCGGGCCCGGCCGAAGGTGCGCCAGCCGAGGTGGCTGCGGGCCCAGTATCGTCGCCGGGCGTGTGCGTCGGCCGTGAAGTCCTGGTAGGTCATCGGTGTGTGCCGGCTCAGGCTCCCGCCCTCGCCCCGGTAGTCGGGGATGCCTGATTCCGTGGAGATGCCCGCGCCGCTGAGCACCAGCACTCCACCGGTGCGCAGCGCATCGGTGACCGGCTCCAGATCCGTGGTCCCCGGCGGCAGGTCCCCGGCAGGGGTCCAGCTCAGGGTGGGGCGCATACGCATGCCGTCAGGGTACGGAACAGGGGCCCGGCATCGGCTCACGGTGAGCCCTCCAGAGCGTTCACCTTCATTCCATTGCAACGATGCGGGTGGTGTTGTTGCGTTAGGTGGCAGAGTCGTTGCAATGAAATGTCGCCTCTGAACTGCGGATATGAACTTTGCGTGCAACGAGATCGTTGCAGCGTATGTGAATGCAACGTAGCTTTTTCATCGTTGGAAACGACGGAGCGAAGCCCGGCCAAGGAGAACAGCGATGCAGAAGTTCGACAGCCCCGCCCCCGTCTCGGCCGTCCTGGACATCCCCGCCGGACGCATCCGCCTCATCGCCGCCGACCGGAGCGACACCACCGTCGAGGTGCTGCCCGCGGACCCCGCCAAGAGCCGCGACGTCAAGGCGGCGGAACAGATGGAGATCGCCCACGAGGGCGGCGTCCTGCGGATCGCGGCCCCCGCGGCGAAGAACCGCATCCTCGGCCACTCCGGATCCGTCGAGGTCACCGTCCAACTGCCCGCAGGCTCCCGCGTCCAGGCCAAGGGCGCCGCCGCCGACCTGCGCGGCGTCGGACGCCTCGGCGACGTCGCCTTCGACGCGGCCCAGGGCTCGGTCAAGCTCGACGAGACCGGCAGCGCCACCCTGACCCTGCTCGCCGGCGACATCACCGTCGGCCGACTGGGCGGCCCCGCCGAGATCACCACCCAGAAGGGCGACCTGCACATCGCCGAGGCCGTGTCCGGCGCCGTCGCACTGCGCACCGAGCAGGGCGACATCACCGTCGCCGCCGCCCACGGTGTCTCCGCCGCCCTCGACGCCGGCACCGGCCACGGCCGGATCCACAACGCCCTCAGGAACACCGACGGCGCCGCCGCCGGCCTGACCATCCACGCCACCACC
>NZ_JBEXSH010000866.1:0-3809 GCF_040613555.1 Streptomyces sp. NPDC006265 | reverse complement strand
CGGGTCCTCCTCGTCCGGCTCGTCGGACTCCGGCTCGTCGACGGTCCGATGACCACCCGAGTGCGCACTGCCCACACCGCCGAGCTGACCCCCGCCGAACTCGACGCCGTGCGCGGCCTGCTGGATGCCGCCTTCGAGGGTGACTTCGGTGACGAGGACTGGGACCACGGCCTCGGCGGCATGCATGTCCTCGCCCTCGACGACTCGGGGCTCGCCGCGCACGGCGCTGTCGTGATGCGCCGGGTGCGGCACAGCGGCCGGTGGCTGCGCGCCGGGTACGTCGAGAACGTCGCCGTCCGCGCCGACGCCCGCCGCGACGGCCTCGGCGGACGGGTCATGGCGGAGCTGGAACGGGTCGTCGACCGCGCCTACGACCTCGGCGCCCTCTCCGCGAGCGACGACGGGGCCCGGCTCTACACCTCCCGCGGCTGGGAGCGGTGGACCGGCCGAGTGCACGCCCTCAGTCCGCGGGACGGCATCGTCCGCCTGCCGGACGAGGAGGGCGGCACGTACGTCCGTACCGCTCTGGCCGGCTCCCTCGACCCCGCGCACGAGCTGGTCTTCGACTGGCGCGACGGTGACGTGCTCTAGAAATCACCGCAGGTCAGCAGGGTGTGACCCAGTCCACCGTCTCAGATAGTAGGAAGCCCGAGTAATTGTGGAGACAGACGCTCCGCGCTCCCTTAGCTTTGTAGAAGCCGAACGTCTCGCTCGACCAAGCGAATGGCGGTCGTGAGTCGGGCCCCGCGCAGGCAACCCCTGCGGCACCGCTCCCCGCCCCTTCCGGCGTCTCGTAACCCTCCCTGTGCACTCCGTGCTGTCGAAGGAGTCGATTTCCCATGGCCGAGACGACCGTCCGCCGCCGAGTCCGTCACGTCTCCCGTACGACCGAGTCCGATCGGAAGAACGCCGCCGCCGCGCTCCAGCGCGCACTCGACCGCAGGGACAACGGCGGATCCAGCGGCCACTGAGCCGCGCACCGCATCAGGACCGGGAGCCGCCCGACGAGGAGCGGTGCGGGGTCTCATGCCCGCGCCGCACCTCGAAGTGGTCGATCCGCTCACCGCTCGACGCCAGCGCCGACACCTTCAGTGCCGGCCGGGCGCCGCTCTCCGCCTCCACCGAGAGGAACGAGAAGCCGCGGTAGCGCACCCGCGACCACTGCACCGACTCCGCCTTGGTGTCTTGAGACTTGGTCCACCGGAACGTGGTGACCGGCTCGTGGTCGGCGGGGTTCCCCTCGTAGCTCTCCTTCACGCCGTCGGGGAAGCCGTACAGCTCCTTGCCGCCCCCGCCCGCGGTGACGTACACGATCCCGTCCCGCCGCGGATCCGTCGTCCCGCCGACCGGCACCGGCCTGCCCACCTCGCCGTTCCGGATGGCGTCCGTCCGCTCGTAGACGTGGTTGTGCCCGTTGATCACCAGGTCCACCTCGTGCCGGGCGAACAGCGGCAGCCACTCGGCGCGCACCCCGCCGTCCGAGGCGTGTGTGGACGTCGAGTACGCGCAGTGGTGGAAGAAGACGACGATGAAGTCGACGTCCTTGGAGGACCGCAGCTCGCCGAGCTTGCCGTCCAGCCATCTCGTCTGCCGCCCCTCCGTGTAGCCGAGGTTGGCGGGGATCTCGTACGACACGTCGTTCGCGTCCAGCGCGACCACGCCCACGTTGCCGTACGTGAAGGCGTACACGCCCGGTGCCGTACGCGCGTCGAAGCCGCTGTCCGGCAGGGAGAACCGGGCGAGCTGGCCGCCGTAGCCGTCGGGTGAGTACCAGGCCTCCATGTCGTGGTTGCCGGTCGTCACCATCCACGGCACCGACCGGGCCACCGGCTCGGTCTGCTTCAGGAACCGGTCCCACTGGCCCGCGTCGAAGACGTCCGAATCCTTGCCCTTGCCGGTCGGATCGGCGTAGCAGATGTCGCCGGCGTGCAGATGGAAGGCGGGCTTCCGGCGCAGCAGCGTACGGTCGTTGAGAGCCGCGTCCTCGCCGACGCCCTGGTCGCCGAAGGCGGTGAACACGAACCGCTCGGGCGGGCGCGCCGGTGCGGTGCGGAAGGACGTGACGGTCGACCGGTGCCGCGGGGAGGCCGGGTCGAAGCCCTCGTGGCCGACGCCGTAGTAGTACGTCGTGTCCGGGCGCAGGCCGTCCAGCGCGGCGTGCAGGTAGTACTGCTCGACCGCCGCCCGGATGCCCTTCAGCTCCGGGGTGCGCAGATCGCGCAGCTCGGCCTCGATCTTGCGGCCGAGGTCGTCGGGGCGCAGCCCCACCCGGACGTACGGCTTCTTCACCGCGAGCGGCACCTGCCAGGAGATGCGCATCTGCGTCCCGGGGTCGGCGCCGAAGGCGAGATGGCGGCCGAAGGGAGTGATGAGGGAACCGGGCGCCTTCGACATGCTCGGCGACGGGGCACCGCTCGCCGTGGCGCCGGCCTGTCCGGAACGGGAGCCGGAAGAGGAACCGGAGCAGCCGGTCAGCAGCCCGCTCGCCACCGCGCCCGCCGTCACCAGCGTGCGCCGCCGCGACAGCCGGGTCCGCAGGTACTCGTGCTGCTCCGCCATGCTCATCCGGCCGGCGAGCTCGGGCGGGATGCCGAAGTGGGGGATCTCCATGGTCAGTGAATTTCCCAGCAGAGGCCAACGGCCGCACCACATACGGGTGAACGACACCCGACGGACGCGTGCCGTCCCCCGGTCGGGTGCCTCCCACCTGTCCGCATCACGGACGCCGAATGTCATCCCATGGGACGAGGGGTAGGGTGCCCGCATGTCTCGCAGCATCAATCTCGCAGTGATCCCCGGTGACGGCATCGGCCAGGAGGTCGTGGCCGAAGGCCTGAAGGTCCTTTCCGCCGTCCTTCCGCAGGATGTGAAGCTGGAGACCGAGGAGTACGACTTCGGCGCCCGGCGCTACCACGCCACCGGTGAGACCCTCACCGACGCCGACCTGGACGCCCTGAAGCGGCACGACGCCATCCTGCTCGGCGCGATCGGCGACCCGTCCGTGCCGTCCGGCGTCCTGGAGCGCGGCTTCCTGCTCAAGCTCCGCTTCGCCTTCGATCACCACGTCAACCTGCGTCCGTCGAAGCTCCTTCCGGGTGTCGCCACCCCGCTCGCCGGCGAGCCACAGATCGACTTCGTCGTGGTCCGCGAGGGCACCGAGGGCCCGTACACGGGCAACGGCGGCACGATCCGCAAGGGCACCGAGCACGAGGTCGCCACCGAGGTCTCCGTGAACACGGCCTTCGGTGTCGAGCGCGTGGTCCGCGACGCCTTCGCCCGTGCCCAGGCCCGCCCCCGCAAGAAGCTGGCGCTGATCCACAAGAACAACGTGCTGACCTTCGCGGGTCACCTGTGGACCAACGTCTTCAACAAGGTGGCCGAGGAGTTCCCCGAGGTCACCACCGAGTACATGCACGTGGACGCGGCGACGATCTACCTCGTCACGCAGCCCGAGCGCTTCGACGTGATCGTCACCGACAACCTCTTCGGCGACATCGTCACCGACCTCGCCGCGGCCGTCTCCGGCGGCATCGGCGTCGCCGCGAGCGGGAACATCAACCCCTCCGGCGACTTCCCCTCGATGTTCGAGCCCGTGCACGGCTCGGCCCCGGACATCGCCGGCCAGGGCAAGGCCGACCCCACCGCCACCGTGCTGTCCGTGGCGCTGCTCCTGCGCCACCTCGGCTACGAGGCCGAGGCCGCCCGTATCGACGAGGCGGTCGCGGCCGACCTGTCGGAGCGCACCGGCAAGCCCGCCCGCTCCACTTCGGAGATCGGCGACGCGCTCGCCGTACGCGTAGCCGGCTGAC
>NZ_JBEXSH010000865.1:0-3811 GCF_040613555.1 Streptomyces sp. NPDC006265 | reverse complement strand
AGTTCCGCTTCCGCGCCCGCTCCGGTGGAAGACGACACCGACGGGACGGGTCTCCGGCGGCGTACGGTCCAGCTCCGTGCCGTCCAGCCGCAGATGCCCGCCGGAGAGCGGGGTCAGTCCGGCGAGGGCGCGCAGCGCGGTGGTCTTGCCGGCGCCGTTCGGCCCGAGCAGGGCGACGACCTCGCCGGGCGCGACGGTCAGCGCCACGTCGAGACGGAAGGCCCCGCGGTCCACGACGAGGCGGGCGTCGAGCCCGTCCGCCGCGGTGCCGGTGTGCGTGTCCTGCTCGTGGTTCCGGGTCATCCGGCACGCATCCATCGGTCGCGCAACCCGGCGAGCACCGCGATCGACACCGCCAGCAGCACCACGCTGAGGGCGATCGCGGCCTCCGGGTCGCTCTGCAGGGCCAGGTAGACGGCCAGGGGATGTCCTCGACATCCAGGCCCGGGTCCGCGAGGTGTACCAGGCGGTCACCGGCGAACCCGGCTCCTTCCCGGCCCTGGGGCGGGTGGTGCGCATCGATGCCGCCCAGGACCGCGCCATGGTCCTGCACACCGCCTGGCAGGCCCTCGACCAGTACGGCCTGCTGCCTGAACTTCAAGGAGGAGTTGCGTGAGCACGCACATGGAGGCGGGCGTAGCCTCGCTCGGAGGGCGGCTGGCCCAGGCCGTCCTTGATCGGTGTCCGCTGCGGACGGTGCGAGACCGCCGGAGCGGCCGGCCCGCGCATCCCGGAAGGACACCGCAGTGACCCAGGACCGTTCCGCCCGGGTGGCGGTGTTCTCTGCTGGCTCATGGGGTACCGCCGTCGCCAAGATCATGGCTGATGCCGGGAGCGACGTCCTCGTATACGCGCGCCGCAGCGAGATCGCCGACGCGATCAACACCCAGCACCGCAATCCGGGCTACTTCCCCGACGTGGACCTGCCGCAACGCCTGGCGGCCACCACCGACCCCGCGGTCGCGCTGGACGGCGCGGACTTCCTCGTCCTGTCCATCCCCGCCCAGTCCCTGCGCGGCAGCCTCGCTGCGTGGGCCCCGCTCATCGGTCCCGACACCGTGATCGTGTCGCTGATGAAGGGCATCGAACGAGACACCGACCTGCGGGCGAGCGAGGTCATCACCGAGGTCACCGGCATCCCCACCAGGCGCGTGGCCGTGCTGTCCGGGCCGAACCTCGCCCGCGAGATCATGGCAGGACAGCCCGCCGCCGCGACCATCGCCTGCCCCGACGAAACGGCCGCCATCCGCGTCCAACAGGCGTGCCATACTGCGTACTTCCGGCCCTACACGTCCACCGACGTGGTCGGATGCGAACTCGGCGGCGCGGTCAAGAACGTCATCGCGCTCGCGGTCGGTATCGCCTCCGGGATGAGCCTGGGCCACAACGCCCAGGCCATGCTCATCACCCGAGGCCTCGCCGAGACCACCCGCCTGGCCGTGGCCATGGGTGCGCACCCCGCCACCCTCTCCGGCCTGGCCGGCCTCGGCGACCTCGTCGCCACCTGTTCCTCCCCGCTCTCCCGCAACCGCACCTTCGGCACCCACCTCGGTGCAGGCCTGAGCGTGGAAGAGGCGACCGCGGCCACCCGACAGACCACCGAGGGCGTCAAGAGCGCCCAGGCCGTCCTCGGCCTGGCCCACGCCTATGGCGTCGACATGCCCATCACGGACGTGGTCACCGCGCTCCTGAACGGCAAGATCACCCGTGACCAGGCCACGGCCGCGCTGATGCAGCGCCCGCCCAAACCCGAACGCTGACCCACGGCGCCCCCGCACCCTGAAGGGCTTCAATGCGGAGAGAAGTTGACCCTGCCGGAACCCGATGCTCTTGCACCCTCACCCCGAGCGGAGGGGCCGTGGCATCCCGTCCAGGGGAGGTGCTGCTTTGCGAGACAGAAGAGCGGGCCCGGGGCGCGTCACATCGGCCGTCGTACAGGTCAGCCAGGAGCGCGAGGGCGTCGTCGCTGATCTTGTTGATCTGTTCGCGTTCCGGGGTGCCGAAGCTCCTCGGGTGCGAAGCGTTCGACGATGCCGCGAGCACCTTCCGTCACGACTTCGTTGGGCAGGGGCCTGCGCTCCTCGATCGCGGTGAAGGCGTCGTTGACGATCCGCGCGGCTTCTCGGTAGCGAACTCGGCTAGGGCGGGATGCGGCGCCCTCGCGTCCACGCTCGAGTCTCCTGGTCCATGAACTCGGTCTCGTGGCTGATGATCGGTCATGACGCGTTCGGTGGTCGGCCGAGCCAGAAGGCGGCGACGGAGGGCTGGTCGATTCCGGCGGTCGAGCCGTCGTGAGCAAGGAACTCGGTCGGAGCTATGTAGCCGTCGCCCGGTTCGAGGCGGATGCGCAGGCAGCGCAGCGGGTTTCCTGCGGCGACGTACCGGCGGATGTCCTCGGTGTGGGGGTGGTGGCGGTCCAGGTCGGCGAGGAACGTGCGGCAGATCTGCTGGATGTCGTGGTCGGCGATGAGCAGGTAGCGCGGGCCGGGGCCGAGGTTGAGGCAGAGACGGCGGCGGCCCTGGTGGCGTCTGGGGTACGGCAGCCGGTCGAAGTTGTCGACGTGCAGGCCGATGCGTCGGCCGGTGGTGGAATCCTCTGTGGTGGTGGTCCAGTTGCCGGGGCTGGACGCGCATCCCAGGAGATTGGTGGGCCAGCGCCCGTTGAGGGGGTCGAGGCGGGCGGCGATTTCGAGCCGGACGGACAGGTCGTCCGGGTCGAGCGGCGGCAGCGATCGGCGTACGAGCTCGATGCGGATGCTGTCGGGCGTCGAGTCGTCGGCCTGGTGCCGCTCGGCCTCGTCGGAGGTGAGGGGTACCCAGTCGTCGCTGGGGACGATGGCGCCGTGGTCGTAGCCGGGCACGCTGCCGGTCTGCCGGACCGGTGCGGTGTCGCACCGGCCGCGTATGTCGTCGTACGTGTCGAATACGAGTCGCGGGCCCATGGCCGTGCCTTCCGAGGGCGGGTGCGGGGGCTACTTGTCGTTGAGGTCTTCACCGAAGGTGACGTCCAGCTCGGCGGCGAGGGCCTCGGCCAGCTGAAGTGTCTGGGCGTGGTCGATGACGACCTGCTTGAGCGAGGCCAGGCCGCGAAGCTGGGAGAGGTCGTTGCCCCGAAGGTCCAGGCCGCGGTACTTCCCGCCGTCGAACTCGGTCAGCCGTAGATCGCAGTCGTCGATCAGGGCGGCCCCGAGGTCAGCGGCGGCGAAGGTGGTCTCGCGCAGCGAGCACTTGGCGAAGATCACGGGGCCGGTGGCCCGGACGCGGGTGAGGGTGCTGTAGTCGAGCTTGCAGTTCTCGAACAGGACGTTGTCGAGCGTCACGTCTTCGAGTGCGGCGCCCATGAGCTTGCAGTCGCGGAAGACGGCTCGGGAGATCTTGCTGTCGGTCCACTGCAGGGAGGACAGGTCGCAGCCGGTGAACTCCACGGAGTCGACGCGGAGCTTCTCCAGGCGGGTGCGCTGGGCCTTGAGGCCGGTGATCCGCCCGTCCATCAGGTGGGTGTCGGCCAGGTCGAGGTCCCGCAGGTCGGCGTCGGCGTAGTGGAACTCCGCCACCCGGCCACGGCCGCCCTCCAACGAGGTGACGTTGGAGAGGTAGAGGCCCGGCTCGTTCAGGGCGGGGAGCGTGACGCTCGTACGGCGGATCGTGCGGGTGTCCATCAACAGCCTTTCAGCGCAGTGGCTCGGTCGCCGGGGCGGGGGGGGGGGGCCCGGCGGGGGGCCCCGGCGGGGGGGGCCGCGGGGGGGATGGTTTTTTTGTGTTTGTGGGGGGGTGGGGGTTTGGGGGTGTGTGTTTTGTCTCATTAAGATTT